>NZ_JBZMXT010000042.1:0-19370 GCF_058506495.1 Methyloceanibacter sp.
ATCCCTCGTCCTTCTTGATGAGGTGCGCCTGCGCGGCATCGACTTTCAGCTATTTGATCCGCGTGGTCTCTACCCAGAAAACGACCGCATGAGTTTTGTCTTTATCGAGTCCCCCGAACACCACTTCATCGATGGCCGTCTTGTAAAGATCTCTGGAACAGACGGAGCAACGGTTCTGTCATGTCCCAACCTTCGATTGAAGTCCTATCTGGAAGATTGGACCGACTGTCTATTCTCTTGGACCCGCTTCTTCCTAATGGGCGACCTGTGGTGGCGCCGCCACGAAGAGCTTCAAGGCTACTCTGACTATCGCGGTGTCTTCGAAACTGTGCAGACAACGCGTGGCAGTACTGAAGCGGAGATGGCGACGTTTGATGCGGTGCTTTCCACATTCATGCAGCACGCGGAACATTGGCGCTACGAGGTGCAACGTACGGCCTAGATAGCCGTCTCGCTAAAAGCGCCCTTCGTCTGGAATGTTGAGCGTTTCTCCGCACGCTTTACAGTGCACGGCGTCCACCTCGTGCCGTTGCAACCCACAGCCAGGGCACGGATACCGCACCTTTTGTGGCCTCAGAAGCGTTTGAAGCAGCCGCAAGAACAGGGTCACGCCAAAAATCATGATTCCGACGGCAACCAGACGGCCAAATGAGCCGTGGAGAGTGATATCGCCGAAGCCCGTCGTCGTAAGCGTTGCGACCGTAAAGTAGAGCGCATCGACGTAATTGCGGATCGCAGGGTTCTGGTAGTGCTGTGTCTCGTATACGAGACCGGTCGTAATGAACATGAACACGATCAGGTTCACGACAGCCACGATTGCTTCCTCATTGCGGCGGAAAAACGGGAAGTCCACGCGCAACGTCGCCATGAGCTGGTAGGTATGCAGTAGACGGAGCGTGCGCAGGATTCTTAGGAACCCGAGGCCTTCTCCGACAATCGGTGCCAGGAAGGATAAGATGGCAATGATGTCTGCCCAAGTCGAAAAGTGAGCGAACTCGCGGCCTGGATGCGGACTTACCCAAAGTCGCGCTAGGAACTCGATCAGGATGACGACGCCAAAGCAGACGTCGAGCACCTCGATCCAAGGTGCATTGGGTCTGAAGGACGTGAAGATGATAAAGGCGACCGTGATTAGGTCGAAGGCGAGGATCCCGTAGCGAAACCGATGAGCTGCCCGGCTATGGCCGTGATAGAGCAGCCGCAAACGTTCTCGGAACGACTTGTCTTGCGGTTCGGCCTCCTGAGCCGGTTGTGTTCGCTCGCCGCCGTTGGCTGCCTTGGAATCGGACGAGGACGGCGCCTTCGTAGGTGTCGTCTGAACAGATGTCATTTGACTGCAGCGAACCCCGCGTTACCTGTGCCTATCCCCAACGGTCAGTCATACAGTCCGGCGTCTTTGGAGTACAGAATGACAGATCTCACGCTTTACCATGCCGCGCCGTCTCGCTCATCCCTTGTGCGCTGGATGCTGGAGGAACTGGGCGAGCCCTATGAGGTTGAAGTGCTTGTTCTATCAAAAGGAGAGCACCTCACAGAGGACTACAAAGCAATCAATCCCATGGCAAAGGTGCCCGCACTGCGCCATCGCAATGTGGTCGTCACCGAAGCAGCTGCAATCTGCACCTATCTGGCCGATGAGTTTCCCGATCGCGGCCTAAATGTCCCGATTGGCGATCCGCTGCGCGGACCCTACTTGAAGTGGCTGTTTTTTGGGCCGAGCTGTATCGAACCTGCGATGATGGATAGTGCCTTTCCGCGAAAAGAAGCGCCACATCGCGGCACGATTGGTTATGGCGATCTTGCGCTGGTCATGGACGTCGTTTCTCAGGCTTTGGCGGGCGGCCCCTATCTCTTGGGTGATCGCTTCACAGCGGCCGATGTCGTGGTTGGTTCAACGCTGCGGTTTGGCATTGCATTCAAGCTATTGCCGGAGCGACCCGAGGTCATGGCCTATATCGGTCGTCTGCTTGAACGACCCGCTATGCAACGAACGCTCGCACTTGATGAGGAACTTGCCTCTTCCTAGCTGCTGCCTCGAAGGTTGAAGAGGCGCAGGAGTAGGGCCGTGCCCAGGCCCCAAGTGGCATTCAGCAACATCGAGACGAGATAGCGCGGCCACAACGATGGCGTCTCAAGCCCCTTCAGAGGCGGCACAACGAAGAACGCTACGAGGGGAAGAGCAATTGCGCCGGCCAAGATCCAGGAGAACCAGTAGCCAGTGCCGCTAAGCCGGGCCAGGATCGGCGCGAGCACCAGGCCCCATAGTCCGCCCCAGAAAGCTTTTGATAGCAGCGAGGGCACCCCTAGCGGTGGCACTGCGTCTGTTGGCCAGGCCGGGCGGGTGAGAGGTATCAGGCCGACGTTGTTGAAAACATACCAGAGCCCTTGGTGGAAAATGAGCGTGGCCAAGAACCCGGCTGCGAAGCCTGCTAGCAACAATCTCAGCGACATCTCGATCCCTCAAAAGAAGGCGCAACAGCATCCTATCAAGCATAGCTGCAAGGGAGCGATTGCGCACGGCGAGAGAGGTCCAGCGCCGATTTGCCTCTTGGACACCGTCATAGGATTGGCTTATTTCAGGGGCCGTATCGGACGGCTGTCATCGACGAGGTCTTTTTTCAATGGAGCGCGCGACAAAGAAGGCGATCAGGCGGTTTGGTATCGCTGGGGCCGTGCTTTTGCTTGGCCTCATCTTGGTGCCCTTGCTGACGATCTTCTATCTGGGCTGCGGCTTGATTGACGTCATGCGGAATAAGCGCCGCGACGCAATGGTGTTCCGCAAGTATTTCATGGGTAACGGCATCACGACCTGGCTACTCTCGCCCCTGAATCTGTTGGTGGATTTGTTCTGCTATCGGAACAAGGGCGTCTACAAGCTCGATGATCTTCCGCCGGAGTGGCGCGAAGAGGTCAACTCGGTCCTCGATATCTTCCGCAATCAGAAAGACGCAATTGTCGCGGAGATCGACGAAACATTCGAGGACGGTCGCCGGGGAATGTATGTTTACGAGTGGTACGGCAAGCGCAAAGAGCACGCTGTTGAGGGGCTGAAGCGGGACTATAAATACGTCAAGACGATTGCCGTCTCGGTGTTCTCAGGCAAGGAATCCACCTCATTCCATTACGGGCCGCTGCGTATGACGCTGCGTGTTTTGTTCAACCTCACCCCTGTGGATACGGACAAGGTCTATATTCAATGCGGCTGGGAAAAGCACTTCTGGCGCGATGATCCGCTGTACATCTTCGACGACACGCTGATCCACCGATCAGTTAATGACTACGACGCGCGGCGCTTCGTCGTGTTCATGGATATTGTGCGCCCCACCGCCTATCCCGAGCTGCTCAGCAAACTTATTGCCGGTGTGTCCGTTCTTGTCGAACGCGCCAATGCCATGTTCTACAAAAACTGGAAAATGCTGCGCCCGGGCGCGAAGAGCGCAGAGCCGCCGACACCTCATTCGGAAGCCGCGTAGTACGCAAGTCTGGGGAACTTCGGCCGTGCTAACCGTGATCTCCGGAGGACAAACCGGAGCCGACCGTGCCGCTTTGGAAGCAGCGACGGCGACGGCGGTGCCGTATGGCGGATGGTGCCCGAAAGGGGGTTGGGCAGAGGACATGCCCGAGCCGCCTGGCATCTTGGCGCTCTATCCTGGATTGCGCGAAACACCCTCTAGGCAGCCATCGCAGCGCACCGATTGGAATGTGCGGGACTCTGAGGCGCTGCTGGTGCTTGTCGGCCAAGGAGGCATCGATGTTTCAAAGGGGACCCGGCGAGCTGTCCAGCACGCGGAAGGGCTAGGCAAGCCCGTTGCAATAGTGAGTGTTGTGGACCACGAGGCGGAGATACATGTGCGGCGGTTCTTGAAGCCCTTCGACAACCTGCCCGTTTGTATCGCTGGTCCGCGGGAGAGCGAGTCGCCGGGGCTGCAAGGAGCCGCCCTCATAGTCCTCCGATCCGCTCTATCGGCACAGGCGGCAGGCAGCTAGCCGAACACATTCAGCCAGTCATTGGGATCTGAGCGGCTTCTATGGGTGTCCGCCTCGCCAAGGGGGGGAACCCGGAGGCCGCTGGCGAATTGTGTCCATATCGAGGCAAGGGCCGTATGCTGGCGCGGCTTATTATGGGAGTGTGGAGAGTGAAGATCGGAGGAGGATGCAATGACGTACAATGCGATGCGGAGTTTGTTCGCCACTGGGCTCCTGGGCGCGGGCCTGGCTCTTCTTGCCGCGGCACCTGTTGCTGCAATGGGGAGCCTTGTCGGAGGCGACGAAATAGACAATTGCTCAAACGAAGATGGCGCGTTCAACGACGCGGCCTTTGTTATAGCAACGAGCCCCAAGCCGGGAGAGCGGGTAGAAAGCGGGTTCGATGTCACTGGTTGTTCCCGGACCTTCGAGAGCAATGTGCAGTGGAGGCTCTTGGCCCGGGACGGCTCGGTGCTTGCCAGCGGAAACACGTCCGGCGGCGGTGTTGACGGGCCCGGAGCCTTCAGTTTCGTCATTCCCTACACGGTTAACGTTCAGCAGGTCGGGCATTTGGAGGTCTTTGAGGAGGATGCATCGGACGGAGAGGGGTTTCCGCCGGGGCGGACAGTGATACCCATCATCCTCAAGCCCTAGCGTCGCCTTCGCAGAGAAGCCGGCCGCTCCAGAACTTCGTGGAAAGACATCGCGTGGCGTCTTAAGAAGACGGCGCCGTGGTAAGTTGTGACGTCCGCACGAACATGATTCTTCAGGAAAGGGGGGAACCATGCTGGAAGTGCTCATAGTCATACTGATCGTCGGCGCCATTGCCGGTTGGCTAGCCGGCCTTTTAGTTCAAGGAACCGGATTTGGCCTTCTCGGCGATATCGTCGTTGGTATCCTGGGCGCCCTCGTAACCGGATTTCTGCTTCCTAAGATCGGCATCGTCCTCGCCGTGGGCGGGGGCATTCTCGGGTCAATTATCGCGGCCTTCATTGGAGCTGTTATTCTCTTGGTCGTCGTGAAGCTGCTAAAGAAGCTGTTTTCTTAAAGAATCACCATTTTTCAACGTGTTAGCGGTTTTGAACGCCGTTCCACTGATCCGTGGAGCGGCGTTCTGCCGTAAAGGTTGCGTGCTCGCTTGGTTACGATCGTTGCTGCATTGCAACATGCCCGGCGAAATGAAACATTTTGCCGCATCTTGTTACCAAGAGAACACGTTTTCGTCACAACCTGAACCTCCCGTCGTCAGAATTATCGAGCAAAAGCGCCCGCCTGAGCGGTTTCTTCCGCTTAGTTTAAATATCTGTGAGATGTATACATGAGGATCCGGATGCCGTTCAGCATCAGAGTTAGTTTGTTTGTCTTCGTATTGTTTGGGTTAGCCATGCCCGCTCACGCTGGTGACGTGGCCAACGATATTAATTATTCGGGTGCAGCGCACAATGCAGGTGCGGGTCTAGCGAAGGCAGCGGCCGTCGTTGCTGAGCAGATTGAGCCAGCAAGCCAGACGAGTGCTGTGGAAGCCGGTAAAGCGGCGAGCGGCGTATTGTCGGCAGCGCTAGAGGTGGCCGCACAGGGCGTTGGATCAGACCGCCGACTGAATGCAGAACAGGCGCGCGATCTGCGGTGCTTGGCCGAAGGCATTTATTTTGAGGCGCGCGGCGAGCCGTGGCGCGGCCAGCTGGCCGTCGGACGGGTAATCCTGAACCGCGTTGCGAGCAAGCAGTATCCCGACACGGTTTGTGATGTCGTTTACCAGAACAGTCATCTCCACAACCGTTGCCAATTTTCCTTTGCGTGCGATGGCAAGGACGACAGCATTCGCAACGCGGACGCATGGTTTAGCGTGCGAGGTTTTGCCTCTTGGCTGTTGGCCAACACCGAGAGCAAGCCTAGTGGGAGCGATTACCAGGTTCTCGCATCGCTCGAGTCTGCAACGCACTACCACGCGGATTATGTCCTTCCGCACTGGGCCAAACACTTCGAGCTCACAGCGCGTATTGGGCGACACATTTTCTATTCAGATCCGAGCGTTTAACCCAACGGACGGCGGGGCGGCCCACGCGGTCGTCCTCTTGCAAATCCTCAGCCTCAGCATATCTCTAAGGCATAAGCATCTTCATCTGGCTTATGTGGGAGATGACCATGCGTTGGCTGTTTATCGCACTTGCGCCTCTAGCCCTTGCCGGCTGTGTCACAGAACAGGGGCCTGCTTTGCCCATGACGTTGGCGCCGGCGGAGACCGCTCGGGCAGACTGTCTGACTTACGGTGACACGCCAGCTTTCGGCGAGTGCCGGCCCGAGCGTGACGATTCCGCTCGATAGCGCCACAACGTGCGGGTCTGCGAACGGAACGCTTCACACGTTAACGACATAGCCTTCGGCCGCGCTGACCGCTGTCAACGCCGGTTTCAAACGCATTCTGGATCGAGAGCGCTTGCTGGCGTCGCCGTGAGCGGCTACCACAACGCGCCATAGGCGCTGCGCCAACGTCGATTCTGGATACCGCCTCCCGGAACTATCGCTGGATTTTGGATCGATACGATACGAGCCATGACACGCCGAGCCATGTTCAGCAGCCGCCTGGAGCGCCGAAGGCAAGTGCGCCGCTTTGCCAGGCTCGTGGGTTTCACGGTCTTTGTCGTCGGGCTGGGTTTCGTTGCCGTCTTTGCGGTTCAGGGCTTCGAGTTTCTCGGTATTGCGGACGCGGACCGCCTACCGCTTGGCGTGGCGGTATTGGGCGCCATCGGCGCTGTACTGGGATTTTCCCTGCTGGCCTATTTGCTTGTCCGCATCTTCAGCAAGATCGAGTAACCGACGTCTAACTGTCACAATGAGACCAGTGACGAAGGCCCTCGGGGCGATCTAGACTGCGCTTTGGCTCGCAACGCGCAAAATGGGAGGGACGATCCATGGATCTTGCCGGGCTATTGGTTCAGGCCGTCTCTGGTGCTGTCGGTGGCAGCGCCGTGGGTTCGGCCGCGAAGAACTATTCTCTGGGACCTATTGGGAATGCCATTGCTGGCGCCGTCGGTGGGGGCGTCCTGGGTCAGCTGATCGGCAGTGTTGCCGGCCCTATGATCGAGGGGTGGATCGGAGACATTCTCGGTGGTGGTGTTGGCGGAATCGCTATGACGCTCATTGCCGGTCTCATTCGCAACATGACGGCAAAATAGCTGCTGCAGCGGCTGGTACGGCGCCCCAACAGGGCGCCGTATCGCTATAGCTTTCAATTCATCACGGACTTTGCGTTGTTCCGAGACTGACGAACGGCTTCGCCAAGCGGCTGGTATCGGGTCTCGCAGCAGACAAAGGGTCGTGTGCCTCCAGAATGTTGTTCCCTATCGCGCCCGTCTGCCGGGCTATCCCGAGGTAAACCATGGCCGAGTTCGAATTCCCAGCAGATATGAAATGGGTCCCTGAAGGCAAGGGCACTGCTCATGGAGCGAACAACGCCGTGATCGAGGCGCTTCGGCAACTCATCAGAGCGAAGGACAAGAAGGCAGTCAGAAAGATCCTCCAGGGCTGGGCGCCAGAGGACATCATGGAACTGTTGGTGAAGCTGCCATTCAAGGCGGCACGCCGGTTGCTCGATATCCTGCCCGACCAAATCTCTTCACGGGTTCTTTCGGAGCTGCGACCACAGTATCGAGCCGCCATCACACGAGACGAAACGGTAGAACGCCTTCGAGACTTGATCCTGCGGATGCCACCCGAGAAAGCGTTCGAGACGTTTCAAGACTTGCCTGATGATGTCCAAGACCGTCTTGGTCCGGATCTCAAGTCAATCGAACCGATCCAGGCATCCCGCAAGTTCAGCAAGGAGAGCGCTGGCGAGATTATGCAGCGACGCCACGTCGCGCTGGCGCCCGAGCGCACTGCCGCAGAGGCAGTCGCGGCACTTCAAGGGGCGTCCGACATGATCGGATCGGTCGATACGGTATTTGTGATCGACGCGGTAAATCGTCCGATTGGCGCCTTTAAGCCCCGCGCGTTGCTGCTTGTGCCGCCCGACACACCACTCTCCAAAATAATGTCGCGTGATTTTCCTGTTGTTTCCTCAAGCACGGACCAAGAAGAGGCTGCCCTCGCGGCAAGCGGCGCGGAGTTCAAGAGTCTGCCAGTCGTGGACAACGACGGAAAGCTTGTCGGGCAAATCACGACGAAAATGCTGCAGCGTGTCATCGCGGAGGAAGCCGCGGAAGACATGCTCAAGCTGGGCGGGGTCAACGAAGACGCACGACCCACAGATTCTGTTCCCAAGATCGTCCGCAATCGGCTCCCATGGCTGCTCGCCGGTTTGGGCGGCGCAACGATAGCTGCGCTGATTATCGGATCGTTTGAGGAAGAGCTTGAGAAGGCAGCGATCTTGGCGGCCTTTATCCCCGTTGTCATGTCGATGGCGGGAAACGCAGGTCTTCAGGCATCAGTCGTTTCGGTTCAGGCTTTGGCAATGGGTTCGAACTGGCCGGGAGACCGACTGATCTACCGGTTTGGCCGGGAGCTTCTAGGGGCGATCTTGAACGGCGCGATAGCCGGCGCGATCCTCGCGAGCCTCATCTTTGCGGGCTCGCTCATCTTCGAGGTGGAAGACCCCACAAGTCTCGCATTGGCGACGTCGATGTCCCTGCTGACCGTCACAACGATTGCCGCAATAGTCGGATCTTTTGTGCCGCTGGCGCTAGATCGACTTGGGATCGATCCTGCGGCGGCGACTGGAGTCTTCATCACGACAAGCAATGACGTTGTCGGCGTTCTGGTTTACTTCCTCATGGCAAGCGCGTTCTATTTCTGAACGAGCTCAGGACAATATGCGCAACTTCTACGAATCGACCGTAAGGGGTCTTTACAGTCGAGCGGAAAGGGCTAGTAAGGGTTGGCTGTTTGAACGAGATCTGGGGACCATAATGGCGCGTTGGGTATTTCTCTGGCTGCTTTTTCTAGGCAGTTTTGCATTGTGCATTTCGCCGCAACCGTCATTTGCGCAGGACGCCGCTGCGCCACCGGCTGAAGCGGAAGTCCTTTTTCCTAGTCAGCTTACTGACCCTCAGGTGACGCTTGAGGATCTCGAACTCCTTACGGTGCCGCTGACCGTCGATCAGCTCAAAGCTCTCGCCGGAAAATGGCTCGACATTGTACAGAGCAAGACCGAGGAAGTCGTTGACACGCAAATTGCCGTGTCGAAGGCTAGCGGCGCGACCGCAGACGCGCAGCGGGAGAAACTCACCAAGCTTTACGCCGAGCGAAACGAGCTTTTCGATCGGTATGCCTCGGTCGTCAATGCCTGGGAAAAGAAGGGCGGCGATACAAAGGAGATCAAGGTCTATCGCGACTACCAGGATGCCATTTTCTTGGAGGAGACGCGCAAAGCGGACGCGCAGACGCTCATGTCCTGGGCCATGGACTGGCTCTCGAGTGAGGACGGCGGGATCGCATTGGCCAAGAATGTCGGGATCGTCCTCGTCTCATTCCTAGCGTTGTTGTTTGTTGCGCGAATGGTCCGGAAGATCGTCCGGCGTTGGATAGGTCATGTGCCGAATATCTCCGACCTGCTTCAAGCCTTCATCGTTGGCATCGTCTACTGGATCGTTCTGGCCGTTGGGTTGATGCTGGTGCTTTCCGGACTGGGCGTGGACGTTACACCGCTCTTTGCACTGTTCGGCGGCGCCTCTATCATCGCCGCGTTTGCTATGCAGGATTCACTCAGCAATCTGGCGGCGGGCCTAATGATCATGATCTATCGGCCATTCGATGTGGGGGACTACGTGGACGTGGGTGGTGTTGCCGGGACGGTAAAGAGCACCAACATTGTCGCAACGACAGTTACGACGCCTGACAACCAAGTCATCGTTATTCCGAACAAGAATGTCTGGGGCAATGTGATCACCAACGTCACGGCAAGTGATACGCGCCGCGTGGATCTTGTCTTTGGTATTAGCTACGACGATTCAATTCCTGAGGCGCTCAAGGTGCTGGAGCAGGCGGTTGAGGCGCATCCGTTGGTCTTGAAGGACCCTGCGCCGGTTATTCGCGTGAACGAACTCGCTGACAGCTCGGTGAACCTCATTTGCCGTCCCTGGGTCAAAACGTCCGACTACTGGACCGTCTATTGGGATCTGATGCGTTACGTCAAAGAGCTATTCGATTCCGTGGGTATCTCGATCCCGTATCCGCAACAGGATGTTCACTTTATTCCTGCCGATCCCACCAAGGTGACGCCACCTCCGGCCATCAAGAAGGCGCCTTCCTCCGGTAAGACATCGATATCTAAAGGTGACGAAGGTCGCGACGACGGCAAATAGTAACTAGGAGTCTTCCCCATGCATAAGCGTCCCAAGTCCTTTGCAACCTGTGTCAGAACGCTAGCCGTCGCCTTGGCTCTGACTGTGCCTCTACCCACCGCTGCCATCGCGCAGGTTACAATCGATGTCGGTAAGATCACGTGCGACCAGTTCGCTCTGTTCAAGGTTTCCGATCCCGATACGATCGCTGTTTGGCTTCATGGCTACTACAGTGGCAAGGAGAACAATACCCTTGTCGAAGTCGAGAAGCTCAAAGCCAACGTCAAGAAGCTGCGCGACTATTGCCTGCAAAACCCTGATACGAATTTGCTGACTGCTGTCGAGACTTTAATGGGGGAGTAGCCCGTTTCAGTGCGGGTGATCTGAGAGACGTCTCTTAGGGCCGGCGCCACCTTGGTATCGGAAGCAGACGGGGGTGCGGAAGCACAAACGGTATCGTGCTGATACAGATCGCACCGGTAGCCGGCATAGGCTTCGCCGGCGGAGGCGGGCACTAAAGTAAGGGTATTTAGCACCAACTTGCTTCGTCGTCTTTAGGTCGACGCAGAAGTTCCTGTACGTTGGCTTCGAGGAGGCGATAGCCCACGTTGCCGAAGAGTTTCTGTCGGCCTTCGTTCATCAAAAATGTCGGGCTGCCTGCAATGCCGTTGTCAGCCGCGTGTCCATAGTCGATGACGAGCGCAGCCAGGGCCTCCGACGAGCGAAGCTTTTGCTCTATCTGCCGAACATCGATTCCAAGTCGCGTCGCGATGTCTCGCTGTACGCCCCAGGTGCCGATGTCCTTGGCTTCAGCAAAGAAAGCATGACGTATGTCGCGTGCAGCACGCGTTGAAAGTCTGTTGAGATATGGCGGCAACGTCGCGCTCTCAGATCGCTCCACGAGTTCGACCGCCTTTAAGAACTGGTGGGAGCTTGCCGAAGTCCGAGGGCGCCCACGGAGCCAGACTTGGTCGCTAACGATTACGTGGTCGAATCGCGCGGCGACGTCTCTCACGTGTTCATTGAAGAGTTCAAAACCGCCTCGGCTCTCGATCTTGCCCCAGGCGTCTGCAAACACGGAACAATACCGCGGAATGATCTCGATCTGGCTATCGAACTGAGTTGCCAGTTCCTCCAGCCGGCGCTCGGCAACATAGGCCCAAATACAAAGCACGTCGGAGTAGTAGTCGATCTGAACCTTTGACATTAGCCCCTCGTACACTTTCGAGAAGTAAGATCTGTTACATGACATCAAACCTTGCGCCAGGGCAAAGCCGCCCCATCTGAGATCGGGTGAATGACGAGATTGTGCGCGGTGTGTTCGGATCAAGCTGTGCTATGATGTATTTGGGCAGTTAGCCGTTTGCGGGAGGGAGTTCCATGCAGGGAGGCGTGATGAAACGGATAATGTGTGTCCGTGACCTTTTGCTCAGGGGCGCGCTGTTCGCCTGTGTCTTCAGTGTGCTGACGGGCTCGGCGTTTGCTTCGATCGTCATAAAAGTGGATAAGCCGACCCAGACCATGACAGTTTCTGTGGACGGCGAGATGCGCTATCGCTGGCCCGTCTCGACGGGTGCGACCGGTTACTCCACGCCAATCGGCAGTTACACGGCCTTCCGCTTGGAGAAAATGCACTACTCCGTGGAGTGGGATGGAGCGGGCATGCCTCATTCCATCTTCTTCACATCGCGAGGTCACGCCATTCACGGCTCCAATAATCCCGGTATGGGAACGCCGCGCTCTCGCGGTTGCGTACGACTCTCGCTTAGGAATGCTGAGACACTGTTCAACCTTGTTGAAACCCGAGGCGTCGCTACGGCGAAAGTGGTTGTGGCAGGGGCAGACCCGGCGGGGAATTGGGCGCCCACTTCGGCGCCCGGTACAGCCAGAGCACTCAGTGGGAGCCAGTCGGGTCGCGGCACTCAAGTGCGTCAACGTCGTGGTCCGTTTGGCGGGCTGTTTCGGCGGCGGCCGCGCTGACGACCCGATCGTTTGACCGGGGCCAGCGCTATGCGAAACAGCGCGCAGCCAATCAGTAAGGCCGAGGCGAAGGTCTTTGTGATTTCGGCCATTGCTCTTTCGGCGACGGTCGCCAATGCAACATTTTGGTTCGGTGTGTTCGGCCGCATCTTCTTCACGCATATCCTCTACATCTGGATTGCGGCGACGGCAGCGCTTCTTGCGAGCTTCTTTATCCCACGGCTGGAGACGCCACTTCTGAAACTGCCTTGGCAAGGGCGTTTCCTGTTGGCGCTGCCGACGTGCTGGCTCGTACTTGCCGCTCTTGTCGATGTAGACAGTTATCAGCCCGACAGCCCGGCCACTTGGGCGCTGTGGATCCTAACGTTGGTGAGCGCGTTAGTGACGTTTCCCTACCTACTTTATGTGATCATTCTCGCGGTCGTTCCCGACATCGACCGTTTGACCCATCCGAAACTGATTGGGGCACTACTCGGTATATTGGCGGTGATGGGGACAGCAGGGTATGCGCTTGGTACGCATCACGATCTGTTCCTCACCTGCGAGAACTTTAAGGCCGGCGGTCATGACATCCCTGAGAATTGTCGCGCCGCAGGTGATGCGGTCCCAAAATAGGGCAGAAGAAGGCTGCGGGCCGCAGCCCCTTCGAGGGCTAGGCCTGTTCCAACAATTCCGCTCGACGCGCCATGAGCGCGTCCAGTTTCTCTTGTTGGTCGGCGATGCGGTTTGCATTGCGTTCTTCGTCTGCGGCGCCGGAAAAAGCGGCAGCCTGCTCCATTAGCTCACGGAGATTATCCTCGACGATTTGAATACGCCGTTCCACTTCCTCTAGGCTCAGATCTTCAATGCTCATCGTTTCTCCTTAGGGCTGATAGAATTGGCCCAGTCTAACAAGCCGACGCCCCTGCGTGACTTTGCTCTGGATCAATAATGCCTCTTTGATGCGGTTCCGTTACCCTGCTGCGTCTGAAAAGGTCGCAACTCATTTGAGGCGAGCTTCCAGCGGTACACAAGTTTTCGAGATAGAGCGGTTAGCCTCCATGACTTCGGTCCAAAAGCTCTTCGTGCTGCTTTGCGGGTATGAAATTGTACCCTTTAGTCTCTGCCTGCGCGGGGGCGGGGACCGGTTCGTGATGAGCGTACCCATCTCCGCCTATCTCTTGGAGACGAGGGAAGGTCTGGTCATTTTCGATACCGGCTTTGATCCAAGTCTGCTGCGCGACGCTGAAGAGCGCGAAAAGCACTTCGAGGCCCATGGCTGGGAGACACCTGTGGTGTGGCCGCAACATGAGATGCTGGACCAGCTGGGGCAGATTGGTGCAGCGCCCGCAGACATCCGCCATGTGATTCTGAGTCATGCGCATTTCGATCACACCGGCAACCTGAAGCACTTTCCGCGGGCGAAAGTCTGGATGCAGGAGGCGGAGCGTGATTACGCGTTTGCCGATCCACCGCATCTCGGTGTTTTGAGACACGATTTTGATGACCCCGATATCGACTGGTGTTGGGTCGACGGGGACCACGAGATCATGCCGGGGCTAAAGCTCGTGGCGACGCACGGTCATACGCCAGGGCACCAATCCGCGCTCGTGACGCTGCCCGAAACGGGCACAGCGGTGCTCGTTGGCGATGTGGGCGACTGGCTTCAGAACTTCGATGAAGAGATCCTTCCCGGTGAAGCGTCGGACGATGTAAAGGCGCTTGAGAGCATCCGTCGGATCAATGGTCTAAGACGAGACCTCAACGCGACGCTCTTCGTCGGCCACGACCCCTATCTCATTCAAACACAAAGGCTCGCACCCGATTTCTACACGTAGAGAATGCCACTCTCGGGCGAAGCCCCGGCCGCACGAGGCCCCGCCCGTCCAACGGAAAATGATCCCGGCCGTGACGAGCGGGGAGCGTTGAGACGCTTCGGCTCTAGAGGCCGCGCGCCCAGGCAGGCCTCAAGGGGGCCGCATCAGGAGCGTTGATGGCCGCGCGCAATTCTTGCAGCAGCCGTGGCTTATCCGCGTTCAAAGTCCCTCTCAGGATCAGCCAGTTCGAGGCGTGGTCGCTGCGGAAGACGGTCCGTTTCAGTTCCAATTGGGACAGGAGCTGCTCCATTTCCTGCATCAAACCCAGCACGCTGAGCGGCTCAAAGTCCGGGAAATTTTCGCGAAAGCGCGCCTCACCTTGCGGGAAGCTCACAACGAGCGTGGCGAGAAACTCAGGTTGCGCGGCGTTCATCAGCGCCGCCGAGTTTGCCGCATGCTGACGCGACAGCGCCGCGCCGCCGAGCCCGTTGAGGATCATAACCGAGCGTTTGATCCCCGCCTGCTGCAACTTGTCGAGCGCCTCTCGTGTGGTCTCGAAGGTCTCCCCCTTGTTGACCCGCGCCAGCACTTCGTCGTCGCCCGACTCCGCCCCCACATAGACGAGCGACAGACCAAGCTCTGCCAGCTCCCGAAGCTCCGCCACCGACTTCTTGCGCAAATTGCGCGGCAGGCAATAGCTCGACACCCGCCGGACGCTGGGCAGATCCTTGCGGATCGCTTCAAGGACGCTCACCAGGCGACGGGTCGAAAGCGTCAACGCATCGCCATCGGCCAGGAAGATGCGCTCGACACCGGCACCCATTTGTTCGGCGCAAGTCCGAATATTCCCTAGCACCTCCTCCTCGCTACGGGGACGGAACCGCTTCTGCGGGTCGGTGTACATTTCGCAGAACGTGCAACGGTTCCAGGAACAGCCGTCCGTGACAGGCAGGATCAGCGACTGCGCTTCGCTCGGCGGGCGGTAGACGGGTTCGACATAGCGGATGGGGAGTGCGGTCATCTTAAGAGCGACGGACTTTCCGTGAGCGGGTGGCGCGGCCAAGACAAAGATTATGGCACCATACGCGGCAATCGAGACATTTCGCCAGACAGTTCTTTTGCGCATGCTGGACACGCTCCAGCGTACGGACCATTAGCGCCAAGCGTCCCCATGGGGGATGGCACCATCGCCGATTGAACTTTATGTTGACTGACACCCGGTTTCCCGGTGCCAAGGTAGATTTGATCAAGCAGGAGAAGACATTGAGAAGCGCGTTCAGATTGGCCGTTCTAGCTCTGTTGGTTCTTCCGAACCTGGCCATGGCCCAGGAAATTGCCGACACGATTTACTCGGGCGGCCCGATCCTGACGATCAATGATGCTGCACCAACCGCAGAAGCGGTGGCGGTCAAGGATGGACGCATTATCGCTGTCGGAGCACTTACCGATGTCGAAAGGTACAAAGGCGATACGACCAAGCTAGTCGACCTTGGTGGCCGCACCATGCTGCCGGGCTTCGTGGATAGCCACGGTCACGTTGTATTCGGCGGTTTGCAGGCGCTGTCGGCCAACTTGCTCGCGCCGCCCGATGGCGAGGTCACGGACATTGCCAGCCTCCAGGCGACCCTGACCGAATGGGCTAAGGCGAACGCCGAGGCGGTCGAGAAGGCTGGCATGATTATCGGCTTCGGATACGACAACGCGCAATTGGCCGAGCTGCGCCATCCAACCCGTGAAGAGCTCGACCAGGTCTCTGAAGACTTGCCCATCGTGATCGTTCATCAGTCCGGACATCTGGGCGTTGCGAATTCCAAGGCGCTCGAAAAGGCCGGCATCGACGCCTCGACCAGAAACCCGGACGGTGGCGTGATCCAACGCGGCGCCGACGGCGAGCCTAACGGGGTTCTCGAAGAGTACGCCTTCTTCAACGTGCTCGTACCGCTCCTGTCCGATCTTGGGCCGAAAGCCACGGCAGCCTTTGCGCGAGCCGGCGCGGAATTATGGGCCAGCTACGGCTACACGACCGCACAAGACGGCCGGTCTTCCGCCGGTATCGTCGAGACGCTGAAGGCCGTCGACGCTGAGAACGGCCTCCCGGTCGATGTGGTCGCCTATCCCGATGTGCTGGAGGCCAAGGACTACATCAAGGACAATGTCTCGAAAGCGTATACGGGCCGCGTTCGTGTCGGCGGTTGCAAGCTGACGATCGACGGCTCGCCGCAGGGCTTCACCGCACTTAGAGATCGTCCGTACTACGATCCTGTCGGCAACTACCCGCCGGGCTATCGCGGCTACGCGGCCATTACGGCAGAGCAGGTCCGGGACGCCGTCAACTGGTGCTTTGAAAACGGGATACAGATCATCACCCACGCCAATGGCGAGGGCGCATCGGACATGCTGATCGCCGCCATCAGTGTGGCGCAGAGCGAATATGGTGACCCGGGCAACCGCCCCGTCTTGATCCACGGCCAATTCCTGCGCGAGGACCAAGTCGACAGCCTTAAGCGGCTCGGCGTCTTTCCGTCGTTGTTTCCCATGCACACCTTCTACTGGGGCGACTGGCATCGCGATCACACGGTCGGCCCGGTGAACGCGGAGAATATCTCGCCGACCGGTTGGCTCCGGCAGCGCGACATGATGTTCGGCTCGCACCACGATGCACCGGTGGCGTTTCCGGACAGCATGCGCATCCTTTCCGCCACGGTTACGCGGCGCACGCGATCGGGCGACATTCTGGGCCCGAGCCAGCGCGTGGACGTCATAACGGCGCTCAAGGCCATGACGATCTGGCCGGCCTGGCAGCACTTCGAGGAGGGCCTCAAAGGCTCGCTCGAGGTCGGCAAGCTCGCGGACTTCGTCATCCTGTCGGGCGACCCGACCGCCGTAGATCCCGAAACGCTGGCCGACCTCAAAGTCCTCGAGACCATCAAAGAGGGCACCTCGATCTATCAGGCCGAAGTGCGGAAGGGACGGCTCCAATACGGCCCTGGGCGGGAAGCCGCCGAGCCGTTCGCCCGTTTCTTGAGAACGCTGGCGCTCAACCGCGATACGGGCGGCCGCGCGCGCATGGGGCTATCGCCGTCGGCTCTTGCCCGCGCACCACATTCGCGCGCCTGCGTCGCCGCCGCGCTTGGCGACATAATCACGGCGGGCTTGGAGGCGGACGAGCCGCCCTCAAATAGCCGGTAGGCGATAGGGCGAAAAAGCAGGCCCTCAACTGGCGCGCCAGCGACAGGGTCCATGTTGCGGACAATACAACTAAGATTAGAAGGTTGCTAGCGACTCACTCCCCAGCCACCAGCTTCTTCCGGGGCAAGCCTTTAGCCGATGACTTTGCAGCCTTCTTTGCCGGGGCGTTCGCGGCGCTAGAGTTTGACCCACCAGCGGAACCTCGGCGCCCCAGCAACTGCTTCAGATATTGCCCCGTATAGCTGCCTTTGACGGCGGCGACTTCTTCTGGCGTGCCGGTTGCGACCACATGGCCGCCGCCGTCGCCGCCTTCGGGGCCGAGGTCGATAATGTGGTCGGCGGTTTTGATCACTTCGAGATTGTGCTCGATGACGATGACCGTGTTGCCCTGATCGACCAGCTCATGCAGCACGTCGAGAAGCTTCGCCACGTCGTGGAAATGCAGGCCCGTGGTGGGCTCGTCCAGAATATACAGTGTACGTCCTGTCGCGCGCTTGGACAGCTCTTTGGAGAGCTTGATGCGCTGCGCCTCGCCGCCGGAGAGCGTCGTTGCCTGTTGGCCCACATGGATATAGCCGAGCCCGACCCGGGCGAGGGTGAGCAGCTTGTCGCGCACGCTCGGCACCGCCTTGAACAGTTCGGCGGCCTCGTCCACGGTCATGTCCAGCACGTCGGCGATGGACTTGCCCTTGAATTTGATCTCCAGGGTCTCGCGGTCGTAGCGCTTGCCCTTGCAGACATCGCAGGTGACGTAGATGTCGGGCAGGAAGTGCATTTCGATCTTGATGACGCCGTCGCCCTGGCAGGCTTCGCAGCGCCCGCCTTTCACATTGAAGGAGAAGCGGCCCGGCTTATAGCCGCGCGTCTTTGCCTCGGGCAGCTCAGCGAACCATTCGCGGATGGGCGTGAAGGCGCCAGTATAGGTGGCCGGGTTGGAGCGGGGCGTGCGGCCGATGGGGCTTTGGTCGATATCGATGACTTTGTCGAGATGTTCGAGGCCGACGATCTCGTCGTAGTCGCCGGGCAGCTCGCGCGCATTGTTCAGCTTGCGGGCCACGGCGCGGTAGAGCGTCTCGATGAGGAAGGTGGACTTGCCTCCGCCAGAGACGCCCGTGACGCAGGTGAACAAGCCAAGCGGGATCGACACGTCGATGTCTTTGAGATTGTTGCTCCGCGCGCCTTTGACCGTCAGCGTCTTGCCGCGCCGGGGCTTTCTGCGCTCTTTGGGGAGCGGGATCTGCTTCATCCCGACGAGATATTGCCCGGTGAGACTGTCCGGGGACTGCATAATCTGCTTCGGCGTGCCTTCGGCCACCACTTGCCCGCCATGAGCGCCGGCGCCAGGGCCCATATCCACCACGTGGTCGCTTTCCAGGATCGCGTCTTCGTCATGCTCCACCACGACCACGGAGTTGCCGAGATCGCGCAGATGCTTGAGCGTGTCGAGCAAGCGAGCGTTGTCGCGCTGATGCAGGCCGATGGACGGCTCGTCCAGCACGTAGAGCACGCCGGTCAGGCCGGAGCCGATCTGGCTAGCGAGGCGGATGCGCTGGCTCTCGCCGCCTGACAAAGTGCCGGACGCACGTGCGAGAGTCAGATATTCGAGACCCACATCGTTGAGGAAAATCAACCGTTCACGGATCTCTTTGAGGATGCGCTCGGCAATTTCGTTCTGCTTGTCCGTGAGCTGATCGGGGAGCGTGTCGAACCAGTCCTTCGCCTCCCTAATCGACATGTCGGTGACTTCGCCGATATGGAGCCCGGCGATCTTCACCGCGAGCGCTTGCGGCTTTAGGCGATACCCGTCGCACGCCTCGCATGGCTGGTCGGACTGATAGCGCTCCAGTTCCTCGCGCACCCAGTTGGATTCGGTCTCGCGCCAGCGCCGTTCGATATTGGTGATTACGCCTTCGAACGGCTTCTCGGTTCGGTAGCGCCGCACGCCGTCGTCGTAGACGAAGGTGATGTCGTCGATGGAGCCGTAGAGCACGATCTCGCGGAAGTCCTCGGGAAGATCTTTCCACGGCTTCGTCATCGGTTGCTTGTAGTGCTTCGCGACCGCTTCCAGGGTTTGCTGGTAATAGGGCGAGGTGGCGGAGGTGCGCGTCCAGGGCGCGATGGCGCCGCGATTGAGCGAGAGCGCATCGTTGGGCACCAC
>NZ_JBZMXT010000043.1:0-19361 GCF_058506495.1 Methyloceanibacter sp.
CAGAACCTTCGTTTCGCCTGGAATACTGCCACCAATCATTAAGACCACACCAAACTCGCCCATCGTATGGGCAAAACCAAGAATCGCGCCTGTTAGGATGCCGGGCATTGCCAGTGGCAAGGCCACTGTGAAGAAGGCATCCAAGGGGTTTGCGCGCAGCGTCGCGGCCGCCTCCCAGTGGCGTTCACCCATTGATTCAAATGCATTCCGGATTGGGTTGACGACGAACGGCAGTGAGTAAAGCGTAGACCCCACCACGAGACCCTCAAACGTGAACGGCAATGATCGACCGATGAGCGCAGTCAACGGGCCGTCCGGTCCCATGGCGATAAGCAGATAAAAACCAAGAACTGTCGGCGGCAAAACGATAGGAAGTGAGACGAGGACGGCAACAAACTCTTTACCCCAAGCCTTACTTCGCGCGAGCCACCACGCGAGAGGGATACCGACAACAAGGAGTACAAACGTTGTGACTGCGGCGAGTCGCAACGTGAGTAGGATCGTCTCGATCATCGCTATATCGAACATGACTGTTCCCTCCCCTTACCGGTCTCCCGGCGCTCGGTAGCCGAGTCCCTGGATCATTCTGACGGCTTTGGGACCTTTGAGGAACTCCAGAAAGGCCTTCGCGGCCTCGTTGTCTCTGCCACGCTCCAGCAACACCGCATCCTGGCTTAACGGTTGGTGCATCTCATCAGGTACAATCCAGCGCGATCCTTTAGCGTTCTGCTGGATTTGCGATAGGGCAACGAAGCCCAGTGGTGCGTTTCGCGTGGAAACGAACTGATAGGCTTGGCTCACACTTTTTCCCTGAACGAGGTGCTTTCTCAGGCTCTGATAAAGGCCCAGCGCTTTCATTGTCTCAATCGCCGCGGCGCCGTACGGCGCTGTAACGGGATTGGCGATCGCAATGTGGCCGAGATTCGGGCGGGCCAGTACAGACGATGTCCCATCGATCAAGTTGGGATCAGCGCTCCAAAGTACGAGAATGCCGGTCGCATAGGTGAAACGGGTTTCAGGAACCCCGAGGCCCTCCGCGACGATCCGCTTGGGGCGCGCGGTGTCTGCCGCCAACAAAACGTCATATGGCGCGCCATAGGTTATCTGGGTGAAGAGCTGTCCCGTCGATCCGAAACTGAGGACGAGCCGATGGCCGGTTTCGGCCTCAAAGGCTTGCGAGAGACGCTTGGCAGCATGCGTAAAGTTTGCCGCTACCCCGATGGTTGCCTCAGCCGCTTTGACAGAACTTGTCGGCACAAGGGCAAGCAAGGCAAACACTATACAAAGTCTTGAGGCGACCCCTGGCACGACACAGCCTCGCATGGGAGGGACTCATGCCGAAGGATTGGCAGGTACGAGAGGTCGTGGCAAGCCGCGCCCCTGCCCCGTGCACACTGTTCTAAGGACAGGTGGTGCCAACCGGCTCCAACGGAGCAGATCCGAACGCGATTAGTCGACGACGCGGAAGGCCACGCCCTGCGAATTCACGTATTGGTTCGGCCCAGTGCGACGAAAACTAACGCATTGGGTGCCTTTGGCTGGCCCCTTGGGGAAGGTCGAGCAAATTTTGTTGCCCTTGGCTCGCCAGGTACCATTCACCGATCCAACGAGCGCCTTCGCGGTTACGGTGCCGCCCGGCCTGTAGCGCATCGTAACGTTCATGCCGAATTGCCGCGTTACAATGGTCTTATTGAGCATTTCATCCCTTACCTCTTGCGCCGAGAGTGTTTTGGCTTCGGCGGACACGGGCGCGACGGCGCTAAGCAGTAGTACTAAGGTCAGGGCTCGCAACATGTTTTTGCTCTCCAAATCTCAGGACAGTGATCGCCGCTTAGCGGCGTAGAAGGCTCGTATCGCCAGTTACGGCAGGGAGCGGCCCCCGGATCACCCAAGAGACCTGATTCCCAGTATGAGCTTCGCAAGAGCAATCTTACCGCATTTTCGACGTCACTTTTGCAAACCGCCAGCTGGCGAGCAGCCCGAGCACCCCAAACCCTGTCACAACCCAGAACACGTGCTGATGTCCCAAAGCACCCGGTGACTGATCGAGCAGATAGCCCATGAGCGGCCCCATGAAGACATCCGGCGCATAGCCGATCATGGAGACGAGGCCGACAGTCGCGCCCGTGTATGCGAGGGGAACCTTGCCCTCTCTCATGATCGCGAAGTAGAGCCCGCGCAAGGCAAAGATGCCAATGCTGCTGCAAACAATCGTGAGCAGAAAGACCCAGACCATTCCCGATCCAATCAGGCCACTGGCAAGAATCAAACTACCTATTGCCAGTAGTAGAAACGAACTCGCAGTCATCGTCGTCGCTCCAATCCGATCTGCGAGGAGCCCCGCCCCGACGGCCGCGAAAGGACGTATCCAGAGCGACAGCACGCCTGCTTGCGCCGCATCCACTTCGTCGAGGCCGACAACCTGGTTTGCATAAAGAGAGAAATCGTCGATCGCTTTGAAGCCGACATAGGCGCATAGGATGATCGCAGCCTGGAGCCAGACGCTCGGCATCGTTGCCACGCGTCTAACTCCTTCCATGGATAAGGGTTGATGGCTACCGCCGTCGGATGGATCGCTGTAAGGGAGCGCGAGCATAACCAAGACCGCGGCGGCTAATGTTATGCCCGACATTGCGAGAATGACGCGGCGCAACGCCTCAGTTTTTTCCGTGATGTTTGCGGTTGACGCGTCTTCTGGAAGAAAGCCGGCAAACAAGAGCACCATCACAGATCCCATCGTCGCTGCCAGAAGGCCGCGCCCCCCGTCGAGCAACCCGAATGCTCGTCCCTGTTCTGTCTCGCCGCCCCATTCGCGCGTCGCGCGGATCATCGGAGCCCACAACAGGGCCATGGTAGTGAAACCCCAATACGCGTAGAGGAGCACAAGGGTTGAGTGCGAGGGGACGGTCATCATCACCAGACCGCCGGCTGCCGTCGAGGCAAGCGCGATCGCCAGAAGATTGCGTGCAGGGAATCGATCGGCCAGCGGCCCCCCGAAGAAGTATGCCGCCATCGCGACAACACCGTAGACGGCAAAAGCGGTGCCAAGCTCGAGGTTGGTTAGATCAAAGACCTCGAGCAATGTCGGCCGGAACACGCGTTGAAGCACGAAAGGCAGAAGAAAGACGGACTCGCCTGCGATGACCAACGCCGTAATGGCAAGTATCCGCCGCGCCCCACTCATCCCTGATATCGACCGCCCCGCACTACCCGATGAAAGCTGATATTGATCACCTTAGCGTCACTGATATGAAAGGATGAAACAAGGAGAGATCATGCCCGACGAGATTTCATTTCCAGGCACCTGCGATCTTTACGACAAGTTCCTGGACGCAGCACGCGTTCTCGAACCCGTCTTCAGCGACTTTGGTGGCCGTAAGCGCTTTCATGGTGAGGTCGCTACGATCAAGTGCTTTGAGGACAATTCACGAATCAAGGAGCTTGTCGCCAAAGCGGGACGCGGAAAGGTGCTCGTTGTGGACGGCGGTGGCAGTATGCGCTGCGCCGTCCTCGGTGACTTGGTCGCCGGCGAGGCTTTGAAGAATGGTTGGGAAGGCGTCGTTGTCTTCGGATGCGTTCGCGATAGCGCCGCGCTCGCGGCCCTCGATATCGGCGTCAAGGCTCTCGGCCTCAATCCTCGAAAATCAGTCCGCCGGGATGAAGGCAGCACCGATCTCAGGCTGAGCTTTGCGGGCATTCATGTCGATCCCGGCGATGTGCTGGTCGCCGACGAAGATGGCATGATCGTCTTAACGCCGGAACAGGCTGACACTGCTCAGGGGACCCCGTAGACCGCCGAACTCGTTTCGTCGATTTCGCTTATCCGAGTCCCAGCTCAGAGTACGGGATGAAGTCGACCAGTTCTCCCGAGACGACCGCATCGACGTCCTCGGCGAGTTCTATCAGTCCGTCGGACTCTCGAAGCGAAGAGATAAGGCCCGAGCCATCCCGCTCAAACTTGCTCACGGTCAGTTGCCCGTTCTGGTGCACCAACCGTGCGCGCCAAAATTCGCGACGTCCCACCTTCTTCTTCTTGGAAAAGCTGGACATGACCGGAAATCGGGTGGGTTCGGGCCACGCGCCTCCAGACAAGCGCACCAAAACGGGTCGCACATACATCAGAAAGCAGACAAAAACAGCGACGGGATTGCCGGGAAGGCCGAGTACGATGCAGTCGCCGATCTGGCCGAAACTCATGGGCCTGCCGGGCTTGATTGCGATCTGCCACAGGTGCCTTTTGCCGAGCGCATCGATGCTGGCCACCACATGGTCTTCTTGCCCTTGGCTTGCACCTCCGGAAATCACAATAGCGTCGAACTTGCTGGACGCCTCGGAAAGGGCGGCGGTTACTTCGCTATGCGTATCCGGCAACACGCCTAAATCGATTGCCTCGGCGCCGGTTGTTGCAACGAGACCATGCAGCATAGAGGCATTAGCGTCGTAGACTTTTCCTTCAACAAATGGCTCGCCGGGACGCAGGATCTCGTCACCTGTCGAGAATACAGCGACCTTCAGTGGGACCCGGCAAAGGACGGCGCTGCAGCCAGCAGCCGCGGCACTTGCAACCTCCTGCGGCCTGAGCCGAGTCTCAGCGCTTATAAGTGTGTCCCCCGGCATTGTGTCTTCGCCAGCGAGCCGCCGGTTGGCGCCGGCTTTCAAGCCAGCTGGAATAAGGGCCCAATGGCCACCATTCCTATCCTCAATCTGGACGTCTTCCTGCATCGCAACTGAATCAAGGCCCTCAGGCATAACCGCGCCCGTGAAAATACGTACTGCACTTCCGGCAGATAGCTGGCCTTCACAGGGGTGTCCGGCCGCAACCTCGCCGACGACAAGAAATGCCGAACCGTTCACTGCGTCATAGTCAGCCGATGCAAAGGCATAGCCATCGACCGCCGCGTTGTCGTGTCCAGGAATTGAGCGTGGCGCGACAATCGACTCGGCTGCGTATCGCCCGCTTGCACCGCTGAGGGGGACCTGCTCCGACCCTGTAACTGGGCGCACCCGCGTCTTGAGGATGCCGATTGCCTTGTTGTGGGGAAGGCGGTCCTTGTCGAGAACAAAGCAATCGTCGATCAGCTTCGCTGTCATGGGCGACGAAGCCTCAGCAACTCGATTACGAAATCAGCGATAGAATCGATATCGTCGACCTGAAAGGTTGGCAACGATTCCAACTCGTCTCGAGGCCGATCGGATGCGATCGCCGCCACACCTGGGAATTCTGTGGAGAGTGGCTCTCGCGATCGCGCCCCGTCGCGGCGAATCTCGATTTTCGGATAGTCATCGCGCTTGTAGCCTTCCACGAGGATCACATCGCACGAGCCCGCCCGTTCCAATAAATCTTCGAGTGTCATCTCCGGCTCGTCTCCCAGCTCTCTCATCAAAGCAAACCGGCGCGGGGAAGATAGCATCACTTGGCGCGCTCCGGCCTCGCGTATCTCGAAGGAGTCGCGGCCAGGATGATCAATATCAAAGTTCACATGCGCATGTTTGATCACCGAGACAGCATAGCCGCGCCGTGTAAGCTCGCGGATAAGCCGCGACATCAGCGTTGTTTTGCCGGAGTTCTTCCAACCGACAACGCCGAAGACTGGCGGGCTCATTGCAAGGCTCCGCTCAAGAGCCCTTCGGCTTCCGTGAGGTCGTTAGGCGCATTGATATTGAAGAAAGGATCGACTCTGCGCCCGCCGACTTCGATCTGAGAAAAGAAGACAGGCTGGGCGCCATGCTCTTCCGTCCAGGTTGTTACCTTGCGTTCGCCGCGTCGAAGCGATTGTTCCAATGCCTCGGCAAGACCAATAGGCCAAAGTCCCATGACCGGATGCGTACCTTTATCGGACTGCGCGATGCGGAACGACGAGCCTTTATCGCGCGCACTGAGAAGTTTGCGCACAAGGTTCTCGGGGAAGAAGGGCGTATCGGTCGCCACTGTCACTATATAATCAGCGTCCGGCCGATTCTTTTTGACCCATCGGAGGCCCGCGTGGACGCCAGCAAGTGGGCCCTGAAATCCTGTGATGTCATCCGCGACCACCGGCAGGTGGAAAGAATCGAAACGTGAAGGATCCCCATTCGCGTTAATGACGATTTCGGTTACTTGCGGATCCAAGCGTTCGATTATGCGGGCGAGGATCTGCCTGCCACCAAGCTCCCGCAGACACTTATCGCCACCGCCCATGCGGCTCGATTTGCCACCCGCGAGAAGAACACCAACGACACGCTCTGGCATAGCCATGGCGATCTATCTGACTACAGCCCCGCAGCGGTCACGTTCAAATCGGACTCGTCAACCGGCTGTGGTTTGCTGTCGGCCGGACCGATCCTGACGGCGCAGAACTTGAACTCAGGAATCTTGCCGTAAGGGTCCAGCTGCGGATTGGTCAGAATATTCGCGGCGGCTTCGACATAGGCGAACGGGATGAAGACCGTGCCTTCCTGAACGGCCATATCAGCCCGCGCCGTGAGTTCAATCGACCCTCGACGGGTAGTGACCTTTATCAAGTCGCCGGGCGCGACGTCGTTACGCGCGAGCGTATTGGGGTGCGCACTCGCCGTAGGACTGGGCTCCAGTGAGTCCAAGACCCCTGCCCGCCGCGTCATGGCACCTGTGTGCCAATGCTCCAACTGCCGCCCCGTGATGAGGATCAATGGATACTCATCGTCTGGCACTTCGGCTGGCGGCGAAAGTTGAGCGGGTACGAGCCGCGCACGGCCGGTATGTGTTGGGAAGCGATCGCCAAAGACGACTGCCTCGCCAGGATGGTCTGGCTCGGGGCAAGGGTATAGAACCGACGACTCATTCTCCAAACGATCCCAAGTGATGTTATCAAGCGAGCCCATTGCGCTTTTCATCTCAGCGAAAACGTCCGATGGGTGCTTGTAGTTCCACGGCAGGCCAAGCCGCTTGGCAAACTCAACGAGGATCCAAAAGTCTTCACGGGCATCGCCGGGAGACTCGACGGCCTTGCGTCCCATCTGCACCTGACGATTTGTGTTGGTAACCGTGCCGGTCTTTTCGGGCCACGCCGAGGCGGGCAAAATTACGTCAGCCATCATTGCAGTTTCGGTCAGAAAGATATCCTGGACCACGAGATGCTCGAGCTTCGCAATTCCGGCGCGCGCGTGGTCAAGGTCAGGATCCGACATGGCGGGATTCTCGCCCTGAACGAACATGCCTTTGATCTCGCCGGCATTCGCCGCCTTGATGATCTCCACTACTGTGAGGCCTGCTTTGTCCGAAAGTTCCGTTTGCCATAGGTCTTCGAACTTCTTGTGGAACAAGTCGCCTTCCACGTCCTCATAGTCAGGATAGAACATCGGGATCAGGCCGGCATCGGATGCGCCCTGGACGTTATTCTGTCCGCGAAGCGGATGCAGACCCGTGCCTGGGCGCCCAACTTGACCGCACATCAACGCAAGTGAGATGAGGCACCGCGAATTATCTGTGCCGTGGACATGCTGGGAGACACCCATGCCCCAAAAGATCATGGCATTGCTGGCATTGCCGAATGTCCGCGCGACGTCACGGATCGTATCAGGGTCGATGCCACAGATGTCCGTCACCGATTCCGGACTGTAGCTAGCAAGGTTTGTCTTCAGAGCCTCAAAGTTCTCTGTATGCGCCTGGAGATACTGAACGTCGTAGAGCTCTTCCTCGACAATGACGTGCATGATGGCGTTGAGTAGAGCCACGTCGCTCCCGGACTTAAAGCGCAGCATGTGCGATGCGTAATTGCGCAGCGACTGCCCGCGCGGGTCGATGACGATCAACTTCGCGCCGCGACGCGCCGCCTGCTTGAAGAAAGTTGCTGCAACTGGATGATTCTCTGTCGGATTGGCGCCGATTATGACGATGACGTCGGCGTGCTCCACCTCGTTAAATGTGGCCGTGACAGCACCTGAACCGATCCCTTCAATTAGGGCCGCAACAGATGATGCGTGACACAGACGTGTGCAGTGATCGACATTGTTCGTGCGGAAGCGGGAGCGGATCAGCTTCTGAAAGAGATAAGCCTCTTCGTTCGAGCATTTGGCCGAACCGAAGCCCGCGATAGCCTCACCGCCATAGGCATCGGACACACGGGCCAAGCCGGATGCCGCGGCATCCAGCGCCTCATCCCAGGTCGCCTCACGGAAGTGGGTATATGGGTTCGACGGGTCGACATTGACGCCTTTGGGCATATCCGGTTTGCGGATAAGCGGCTTCGTCAGCCTTTGCGGATTGCTGATGTAGTCGAAGCCAAAACGGCCCTTCACGCAGAGCCTGTTCTCGTTCGAATAGCCATTTTTGCCCTGAACAAAGGCGATTTTCTCGTCCTTGATCTGATAGCTGATCTGACAGCCAACGCCGCAGTAAGGGCAGACAGAATGAACCTCGCGATCGACCTCCCGCGAGCCATGCTGCGTGATCGGATCAACGATTGATTTCGGCATGAGCGCGCCGGTCGGGCACGCCTGCACACATTCCCCACATGCTACACAGGTGGAATCGCCCATCGGGTCATCGAAGTCGAAGACCGGCTTTGCGCCGATCCCGCGAAGAGCCATACCGATCACGTCATTCACTTGGACGTCGCGGCAAGCACGCACACAGAGACCGCAATCGATGCATGCGTCGAGATTCACTGCCATCGCAGGGTGCGAAAGATCGGGCTCCACAATCGCATGGGCCGGAAAGCGCGAGCTATCGATATCTTGGGCCTCAGCCCAGTGCCAGAATGGCGAGACGCGATCGGGAGATTCGTCGCGTGCCGGCTGATCGGCGAGTAAGAGCTCCATCACCATACGGCGCGCCTTGGTGGCGCGATCGTTCGCGGTATTCACGACCATGTCTTGCGTGGGTTTGCGGATGCAAGAGGCCGCCAGCGTGCGCTCCCCCTCGATCTCGACCATGCAGGCCCGGCAATTTCCGTCGGCGGCGTACCCAGGCTGGGGAAGCCAGCACAAGTGAGGAATCTCAATACCGTAGCGCTTCGCGACCTGCCAGATGGTCTCATCTGGATTCGCAGCGACCACTTTCCCATCAAGTGTGAACTTTAATTGATCCGTCATCACATCATCCACTAGTGGCCAATTGGTGTGCCGTCGTCTTCGGAGAAAAACTTAATCGCTGTTGCAAATGCATTCGGTGCTGCTTGACCAAGTCCGCAAATCGATGCATCGCGCATCGTCTGCTCCAGTTCGCCCAAAAGTTCTTTATCCCAAGTATCTCTTTCAAGCAGGGCCACAGCCTTGTCACATCCCACTCGGCACGGCGTGCACTGACCGCATGACTCGCTCTTAAAGAACTGAAGCAAGTTGATCGCGATGTCAGCGATACGGTCCTGTTGCGAAAAAATGACAATGGCATGACTGCCAACAAATGCGCCGTACTCGTCGAGCTTGCCAAAATCTAGCGGTATATCGCCGAGGCTTGCGGGGAGGATACCGCCGGACGCGCCGCCTGGCAGATAGGCCTTGAACGTATGCCCGTCTTCCATACCGCCGGCACGCTCGATGAGTTCGTTTACGGTAACACCGGCCGGTGCGGTGATAACCCCCGGCTTCTTGACGCGGCCTGACACTGACCAAGATCGAAAGCCCTTACTGCCGTTGGCTCCCTGATCGGCGAACCACTTTGCGCCCTTCTTTATAATATCGGGCACCCAGTAGAGCGTTTCTACGTTGTGGTTGAGGGTCGGACGATTGAAGAGGCCAACCTCGGCGATGTAAGGCGGTCGATTTCGCGGGTATCCGCGCTTGCCTTCAATCGACTCGATCATCGCCGATTCTTCACCGCAGATATACGCGCCGGCGCCCCGGCGCAGTTCGATCTTTCCTTTATCGATGATGCCAGCCGCTTCGAGTGCCGCGATCTCTTTGGCCAAAATATGCAGCACGGCAGGATACTCGTCGCGCATGTAAAGATAGATGCGCTCGGCCCCGACGGCCCACGCAGCAATCAGCGCCCCTTCGAACATCTGATGAGGATTTCGCTCAAGGTAGAAGCGATCCTTGAATGTACCAGGCTCGCCTTCGTCTCCGTTGATCGTCATCAGTCGTGGAGCAGCATAAGAGCGCACGATTTGCCACTTCTTGCCAGCTGGGAAGCCTGCACCACCCAGCCCTCGCAAGCCAGCAACTGACATCTCTTCGATGACGCCTTCGACATTGAGTTTGCCGCCTCGGCATTCCTGCAGGACCGCGTATCCGCCTTCGGCACGATAAGCGGCAAGATCCTTGTAGTCGGGAATGACCGCTTCGTGTTTGCCGGCCTCGATTGCGGCATCGACACTTTCCAACGTGGCGTGGTCGACAAAATAGTGCCCTACCTCACACACCGGCGCCGTGTCGCAACGCCCCATGCACGGAGCTTTCACTACTCGAACCTGCGAGGGGTCAACACCGGCCGCCAGCGCATCATGGAGAACATTGGCACCCTTGATTGCGCAGGTGATAGACTCACATACGCGAATAGTCGTCGGCGGCGGCGGCTGTTCGCCTTCCTTCAGCACGTCGAAGTGGGCATAGAAAGTCGCCACCTCGTAGGCTGCAGCTTGCGGCATCTTGAGCTCGTCACACAGCGCCCGCAGATGCGGTGCGGAGATGCACTTGTAGCGGTCTTGAATCAGATGGAGGTATTCGATCAGCAGGTCGTGTCGGCGTGGTCGATTTCCCAGCAACTCTCTGATCTGCTCGAGCGCAGCAAGGTCGAGTTGCCGTCCTTTCGGAAACGCGCGCGCACGCTTGCGGCCACCATTGTTCCTTTGAGGGTGCTGCGACCCACCATTGACGGGGCTATGCTGCTCCACGCTACTGTTTCCTCTTCCGACGATTGCCCAGGTGCCCTTGCGGGTTTGAATAGTTTTGAGCTTGGTGATACCAGCCCCTCACCTGTGTCGGCAAGCAGTGCAGCACGATGCGATGCACTTTTGTTAAACGATTGAAAAAGCTGAAGGAGTGATCGGAAACTCTGATCGTCCGATTGAGCGGTTTAAATCAAATGGCTGACTTCATAGACGCATTCCAAACAGCTCTCGGCCTGATCGTGACGCTCAATCACGACCTGGTGGAAATTCTTCTTCTGTCTCTGAAAGTCAGCCTGACGGCAGTGGTAATCGCGAGCGTTCTTGGCTTTGCGATCGGGGGCGCGCTAGCCGTCGTTCGCTTTCCCGGGCGCGGCGCGGTGTCCGCCATACTCAGTGCGCTCATGGGTTTGCCACCGGTAGTCGCAGGCCTGTTCGTCTATCTCCTTTTGTCGAATGCTGGACCGTTGGGCGTCCTTCAGCTCCTCTACACACCAACAGCGATGATCATTGCGCAGGTTGTGCTAGTTACGCCAATCATTGGCGCACTCACTCGCCAGGCCTGCGAGGACCTACTTGAGGAGTATGACGAACAGCTCCGCTCCTTGGGCGCGTCCCCTACTGCGACTATCGTTACCCTGTTGTGGGATGGCCGCTACCGCCTGATCACGGCAGTTCTGGCAGGCTTTGGCCGCGCTATTGCTGAGGTAGGCGCGGTTATGATCGTGGGTGGAAACATTGATCACGTGACCCGCACAATGACGACGGCCATCGCATTGGAGACATCCAAGGGGAACATCGCGCTAGCGCTTGCATTGGGGCTTGTCCTTCTTACCATCGCCTTCGCCGTGAACGCGGCGCTGGTCTCTGTCCAACGTCTTGCTAAACGTCTCGCCTATGCTTGATCCAGTCGCCAAACTTCAAGGTATCGGCGGTCGCGCGGTCGGTCTTCCTCTTCCTATTGAACTCAAACGTCTCACCTTCGAGAGAGGTGGCAAGCGTGTCATCGACGGTATCGACCTAGTAATCGACAGTAACCGCGTGACCGTGATCATGGGCCCCAACGGAGCGGGAAAAAGCGTACTGCTCCGACTTCTGCACGGCCTGATTGCGCCAACAGCAGGCAGAATCATGTGGGCGGGGCGCCCCCTTGATCCGGCCCTAACGCGGCGACAAGCGATGGTTTTTCAGCGACCCGTCCTGCTTCGCCGCTCCGTCGCAGCAAACGTCTCCCACGCGTTGGGCCTGCGCGGGATCAAGGGTCCTGAGCGCAGCCAGCGGGTAGCGGAAGCTCTCAGGCTTGCGGGACTCGAAGAGCACGCGGCCACACCTGCACGAGTTTTGTCCGGCGGAGAACAACAGCGGCTCTGCCTCGCACGGGCATTGAGTCTCGAACCTAATGTGCTGTTTCTCGATGAGCCCACCTCCAGCCTCGACCCAGCATCAGCGCTCCTCATTGAGAGGCTCCTGCTCGATGCGCAACGGCGCGGCATCAAAGTGATCCTCGTGACCCACGACGTAGGCCAGGCACAGAGGCTTGCAGACGACGTCGTTTTTCTGATGCATGGTCGCGCTATCGAACACCAAAACTCTGAGAGCTTCTTCACGAACCCGCTTAACGAGAGCACACGCGCTTACTTGCGTGGCGGGCTTGTCTTGTAGATCGATGGAGGCTCCCCTGACCGCCTCTGTACAGAAACTGCTCGTCTTTCTTCTCTTCTTGTGCGCGCTACTGCTGGCGGCACCCCGCGGCTTTGCGGCAGACCAGGGATTCATCTTGGTCCAATCGACGACCTCCACACAAAACTCCGGTCTCCTCGATCACATCTTGCCGAAGTTCACTCGACGCACGGGGATCGAAGTGCGCGTTGTTGCCGTAGGCACGGGCCAAGCGCTGAAGAATGCGCGGAACGGCGATGCCGACGTCGTGTTTGTCCATTCAAGGGAGGATGAGGAGAGGTTTGTGTCCGAAGGCTGGGGCGTCGAGCGTCACGACGTAATGTACAATGACTTCGTCATCGTCGGACCGACCTCGGATCCTGCAGGCATCCGGGGTCTCAGTGACGCTGAACAAGCCTTCGAAAAGATCGCGATGGTCGAAGCGCCCTTCGCTTCGCGTGGCGATAACTCCGGCACCCACAAAGCTGAGCTTAAGCTTTGGAAGAATAGCGAGATCGACCCTTTGCGCTCCAGCGGCGACTGGTACCTGGAAACCGGCTCTGGCATGGGAGCAACGCTCAACACGGCAGTGGGCAAGCGTGCCTATGCGCTCGCGGACCGTGGCACGTGGCTAGGCTTCGCAAACAAGAATGGCTTCGAGGTTCTGGTTGAGGGAGACCGGCAACTGCTCAATCAGTATGGTGTGATCCTTGTCAGTCCGGAGAGGCACCCAAACGTGAAAGCCAAAATGGGCGCCGCATTTGTCGACTGGCTGACAAGCACTGAAGGGCAGAAGGCTATCGCGAGCTTCAAGATCGACGGGCAGCAACTCTTTTTTCCCAATGCCCGGCCTAGGGCCTAAGCACTTGCAACGCCCCTATGGCCTTCTTCAGTCGTCGATTGCCGCGCGGATGAGCTTGTGGCGCTCGTCGGTATTGTGATCCATGGACGCAGGCTGTGCGTTCGCAAAGGTATTATCGCGTCCGACACATCCTTGGAGATACAAGCATGGGCAAGCAGAAAATACACAATTTTCCAGGTAACGCTGCGGACGTTCACTGGGACGAAAGACTCTGTATCCACATCGCCGAGTGTGGGCGGGCGGCGAATGATCTTTTTGTTGGCGGCCGTAAGCCGTGGTGCGAACCCGATGCCGTGAGCGTGGACGATGTGGTCGATGTTGTTAAACGATGCCCTAGCGGCGCGCTTTGGTACACGCGCAAGGACGGCGGCAGTAACGAAACTGCTCACAGCGAAAACATTGTGACCGTCGTACATAACGGACCGCTGTTTCTACATGGTGATCTGCAGATCGACGGAGCTGCGGATGACATGCCTGGCGTTCGTTTCCGCGCCGCCCTGTGCCGTTGCGGCCACTCAAAGAACAAGCCGTTTTGTGACAACAGCCATGAGGCAGCGGGCTTCAAGGACTACGGTGCTGTCGGAGACGCTGGCGAAGGCGTCGAATTCACCGGTGGTCCTTTGGAAGTCAAAAGTGCACCTGACGGGCCGCTGCTCTTGAGCGGCAACTTCACGATCGTCGCTTCAAGCGGACGACGGGCGTGGACGGGAACGAGGTCGGCGCTGTGCCGTTGCGGTCACTCCAAGAACAAGCCGTTTTGCGATGGCGCCCACTTGAAGGCAGGTTTTAAGGCGGCTTAGGCCGACAATTCCACTTCCAAACAGATAACCTCACTCAGGGTCTGCTCTGAGCGCAGCAATATCTTTCGCCTGGAGCCTGGCAGTCTCCGGCGGTCGCAAAACTCCGGCCGCTGTCAGTCGTCATCCGATACCGAGGACTTGCTACAGCGCGCGACCAACCTAGTCTTGGTATGTCCCTCAATCACATCGCCCGCGCCGTCAATATTTGCTACTCCACTTGGCGTTCAGGTGACGGAGTTAGCGCCGAAGTACGCCCCCAACTCTGATTGAGAGCGCTTAGACGGGAAAAGACTTCGGTCCCTGAACTCGCAGCATTGCTTGTTTAGCTCGCGCATCGGTGACTCAGCATGACCCAGAAGACTGACCCCTCGAACGACAGTAGCTGGACGCAACGACTGCGGCTGCTGGTGGAGTCCTCTCAGTTTACCACCTTCATCACGATCGTGATCCTTCTCAACGCCGTCACGCTCGGACTTGAGACCTGGCCGCCCGCAATGGAAGCGGCCGGCGGTTTTCTCATCGCTTTCGACCGCATCGTCTTGGCAATTTTTGTCATCGAGATGTTGGCCAAGTTGATCGTCTATCGGCTTGGCTTTTTCCGAAGTGGTTGGAACATCTTCGACCTGACGATTGTCATCATCGCGCTCATTCCAGCGTCTGGTCCACTAGCCGTGCTGAGGGCCCTTCGAATTTTGAGGGTGCTTCGCCTCTTGTCGGTCGTGCCGCAAATGCGTTCGGTCGTTTCGGCGCTCATTGGGGCGCTGCCAGGCATGGGTTCTATCGCCGCTGTGATGTCGGTCGTGTTCTACATAAGTGCGGTCCTTGCGACCAACTTGTTCGGAGCCGCATTCCCTGACTGGTTCGGTTCTATCGGCGCCTCTGCCTTCTCGTTGTTTCAGATCATGACTCTCGAGAGCTGGTCGATGGGCATTGTTCGACCAGTCATGGAGGTCTACCCCTGGGCATGGGCCTTTTTTGTCCCGTTTATTTTGGTCACGACATTCGCAGTGTTGAACTTGGTCGTCGCAGTGATCGTGAACTCAATGCAGGCCTTGCATGAGGCCGAACAAGAAGAACACAGAAAAGTAGAGCGCGAGATCGTCCATCAGGAGACGGCGACGCTCGCAGACGAAATCCGGGTGTTAAGGCAGGAGATTCAGGGTCTCAAATCTTTCCTGAAACAGGGGTAACCCTCGGTTACGACAAGCCTTGGGCGGAGCCGCCCCGTACGACTAAGACCGGCCCGCTCGCGTTCATGATGCGACGTCCGGCTCCTGTCTCAGATGGGGGACTGCAAAAAAGTGAAGGCATGTCCGCAGCGCCTACCGTACTAAAAATTCGTGATTCGAACGAGTTAGCACTGAGGGCTTGCAATTTATTGTGCGGTGCACCATGTCAACTACGTAATAAGCATGTGAACTAAACGGCACTGCCGCCCAAGAGGAAAGTTATGGCTAAGCAATTCAACGTAACCGACGCATTTCAGAATTTTGGCGCAGATGGTTTTGACAGTTATGTTCGCTCCTACGGAGAGCTGAACAAGGGCTTCCAGGAAATCGCCGCCGAGTGGACAAACTACTCGAAGAAGGTCTTTGAGAAGTCCACCAAGGCATTTGAAAAGATGGCCGGTGCGAAGTCCGTCGAAGACGTCTTTGCCGTCCAGACGAAGTACACCAAAAAGGCGTACGAGGCGCACATCGCCGAGATGACGAAGCTGGGTGAAATGTATGCAAACCTAATGCAGTCGGCGCTGACACCGAAAGTTCGCTAAGGTAGGTATTCAATACTTTGCGTGATCGCAAAAAGGGTCTGCGGCTCGTCCGCAGACCTTTTTTTGTATCCCCGCCCTCCGGCGCTGCTGCTGAAGTCAATCGCTGTTGAGCATCGTGACGACGACCTTCCGGGAGCCATCCGCCTGCCACTTCAAGATATTGAGAAACTTGCCCTGCTCCGTTTGACTCGTGCCAGAGATGGCTCTCACAACCGCCCGGCGCACCGTGAAGTTGGCCCGGACAGACGACGCTACACTCGTGACACTTAATCCGACTACAGTACGGCCGTTTCTGTGGCCCGACCAAGGATTGGAGTTTTACGAATGGCATTTCCTAAACAAGACTTCAGCATCATTCTCGGAAAGCACATTATCTATACGTACGAGAATGGCTGGCAATACGAGTACTACTTCAAGAGCGAGACAGAAGGCCATTATCGGATCTTCAGTGGTTCCGTTGCCGGTCGCTGGGTGACAGATCGAAAATACCACCTGGCCAATATTGGTCATGACCTAATCCGGGTGAACTGGATGGAGCCCGTCGGCAACGTCGTTGCCATGGTTGTAAACATCAAAGATCGCTGGCTTCACTCGTACTTCCTCATGCCGCAATAGATCGTCGACAATCCCAAGCTGACCGTCTGCCATGAGGATGAGCACAACGAGGAAATGCTCAAGCTGAGAGAAAAAGGACCCACGTGGCCGATGCATATCGCTGAGAACACGTTCGCGGAAATTACATTCCTGGAAGATGTTGGTCCTAATCGGGACGACATCATCACGTGCCCACCCGACCAGCTTCCAGCCGGATACGCAGATCGGAAGAACTGAGCTTACGCCAGCGGTGCTCGTCGCGCAGAAGCGGGCTTTGCCAAGCCTAAAAATAAACGATCCAGCGGCCCTTCAGGGCCGTTGTTTCGTCAGGGAGAAGGATGGAGATGAAGACCTTTGATGTCGGACGGTTGGCGGCCTTCACGGACGGCGTCTTCGCAATCGCAATCACACTGTTGGTGCTCGACCTTGACTTGCCAGATGTCTCAGGAAAAGCGATTGGCGAACTCATCCAGGCGGATCTGCCCAAATTCTATAGCTGGCTCATCAGCTTTCTGGCGCTGGGTACGCTGTGGCTGCACCATCATTACATCGTCGCCCATCTCCGGTGCACCGATATCACCATACTTTTGCTCAACCTCGCCCTGTTGTTGTTCATCTCGGTAACACCATGGACGACGTCGCTGATTGGGGCTTATGGCGATCAGTCGATTGCGGTCGTTCTGTTCTCAGGCTGCCTTGGCTTGGCGTGGTTGTCGATAGCACTGATCGGACTGCATGCGCGGAAGCATGGGCTATTGCTCGCCGATGCCCCTAAACCCGAACCCGGGTTGATGGCGACGCTGGTGACACTTCGTGGAACTCTTATTGCTGTACTATCGATAGGGTTCGCTTATGTGGACACGACTTGGGCTGTGCTCGTTTGGGTGCTGCTCTTCGTGATGCATCCATTCGTCTATCGCAATTAGGGCTCGGTCCGAGCATTCCACTCAACGTCCAGCCTTGAAAAACGCTTCGCCAGCACACACACCAAAGCCAACAAATGTTAGGTGTGGAAGGGAGTAAAGGAACATGCAGATCACTCTCGAAGACAAGGTGGCAGTCGTGACCGGCGTAAGCGGCGACGGGCAGGTCGGGCAAACCGTTGCCCAGGCGCTCGCCAAAAACGGCGCGAAGCTGGCAATTTGCTCTCGGAGCAAGGATAAGGTTGAGGCGAGGGCCGAAGAGCTGCGGGCGCTTGGAGCCACCGTCTTGGCCCTGGCCGGGTCCCTGACCGACGAGGATCAGGTGAAACAGCTGGTTGACGACACGGTCCTGCAATATGGCCGCATCGACATCCTCATTAACCTTGCAGGCGGACTGACCCGGTACAAGCCGGCCGTCGAGCTTACGCTCGAGGACTGGTCGGCCGAGATCAACAACAATCTGCTGACCGCTTTTTTGATGTCTCGCGCGGCCTTCCCGCATCTGAAAGCGGCAGGCGACGGCGTGATCATCAATTTTGCACGTGCTGGTGGACCACAAGCGAACATGGTCGCTTACAACTGCGCCAAGGCCGGTGTCGAAGCGCTAACCCGGACGCTTGCACTCGAAGGACGGGATATTGGTATCCGCGTCAACGCAATCGGCCCAGGGCTTGTAGAAACGGCGTCGAATATCGCAGCAATGAAGCCAAAAGACACCAAGCATTGGACAAAGCGCGAGGACATCGCCGACACTGTGCTGTACCTCTGCTCGTCAGCGGCGCATGGTGTGACGGGTCAAACGATCGATGTCACTGGCTGGGGTGTCTAGCGTGGTCACCGCACTGGTTCTTGCAGAGCCGCGTTTGTCAGCTCGGGTCTTCTGAGTCTCCGAGCTTTACCGGTCGTCCAATGGAGGTCCTGCGATAAGCCCTCTCCCAAAGGCGACGGCACTCGCGAATTTCATCAGGATGAACGCGGCCTTTACCAGGGCAGAGCTTCGCCCTTCGCGTGCCAAAACGTCCCAGACTCCTCCGTACCAAGAGCGTCGATGCGTGCGACCAGATTGGCTGCCGACTCCTCAGGTGGTATGCCCTTGTAGTGGGTCATTGCCGTCGCCACGAGGCCGGGATGGATCGTGAAAACTAAAATGCCGCGATCTGAAAGATCGTGCGCCAGACTCCGTGCGGCAATGTTCACGGCCGCCTTGGACATCCGGTAACCGTAGGACCCGCCGGACGTGTTGTCTTCGATCGAGCCCATGCGGCTTGTTATGATTGCGACCTTCGACCCTCGACCCAGACAATTGTGCAACGCGGCCGTGACCCGTAAGGGAGAGATAGCGTTGACCTCGAATTGCTGGCGGATTCGATCAATATCAAGGTCGTCCAAAGTCTCCTTAGACAAAATTCCAGCGCAGTTCACGAGGATATCGATCTGCCGACCTTGCAACGAGCGCGCGAGAGCTTCAACAGAGGCGCCGTCGGTAACTTCGATGCCTTCGTGGATTTCTGCTCCCGTCTCCTGTAGCTCTGGTGAAGCCTTACGGCACGTCGCAATAACGTGGTCACCGCGTCTCGCATACTGGCGGCAGAGCTCAAGCCCAATACCCCGATTGGCGCCTGTCACGAGCACTGTATTCATCGACCGCTCCTTCTTATGCCGCTTTCGTAGCGGTTCTCAACGCAGCTGCGACGTCGAGAGTTGATTGCCGGCGTCACCGCAACCTGCACTTCACGAACGTTTAAGCCAGATGGTACGGGCGCGGCCATGCATTAAACGTCAACGTGGATGCTCGAGATTAGGAAGCAAGACCCAACGCCTTGGAAATGTCGCCGAGCGTAGCTTTTTCAGCCTCGCTAACTCGCACACCGCCAAACCCAAGGAATGACCCTTCCACAGACGCCTCGGCGACCTGCTGACTGATCTTGCAGAGCCAGGTTTTGAAGGCAACGGCATCGTCAGGAGCTT
>NZ_JBZMXT010000044.1:0-19153 GCF_058506495.1 Methyloceanibacter sp.
ACGACCATGCTTGCCTTGGCGGGAATGGTTGTGGCGCTTGATGCCTTCGGTCCAGTTACCGACAATGCTGGCGGGATCGCCGAGATGTCGGGACTTCCAGAGAATGTGCGCGAGACAACGGATGCCTTGGATGCCGTCGGCAATACCACCAAGGCGGTCACCAAGGGCTACGCAATTGGATCAGCTGGCCTGGGTGCGTTGGTCCTTTTTGCGGCCTATACGGAAGACCTCAAGTACTTCGCGGCCAACGCAGCGCAGTATCCCTATTTTGAAGGGGTCAACCCAGAGTTTACGTTGTCCAACCCCTATGTGGTTGTCGGGCTCTTCCTAGGCGGACTTCTTCCCTATTTGTTTGCCGGCATCGCCATGACGGCTGTCGGCCGCGCCGGCTCCGCCATTGTGGAGGAAGTACGGCGCCAATTTAAGGAGAAGCCTGGCATCATGAAGGGCGAGGACCGTCCAGACTACGGCCGGGCTGTTGATCTGCTGACCAAGGCAGCTATCAAGGAAATGATCATTCCTTCGCTGCTCCCGGTTCTTTCGCCCATAGTGTTCTTCTTCTTGATCAATTGGATCGCCGGCAAGAGTGCTGCTTTCTCGGCATTGGGCGCCATGCTCCTGGGTGTAATCGTGACGGGCTTGTTCGTCGCTATTTCCATGACAGCGGGCGGCGGTGCTTGGGACAACGCAAAGAAGTACATCGAAGACGGTAATCATGGCGGTAAGGGCTCGGAGGCTCACAAGGCTGCCGTTACCGGCGATACGGTTGGTGATCCATACAAGGACACGGCGGGTCCCGCTGTGAACCCGATGATTAAGATCACGAATATCGTGGCATTGCTGCTGCTCGCGGTTCTCGCACAACAGTAGCAGCTGTTGGTCGTTCGGCCATTTCGACAGGAAACCGGTCCCGTTCCTCAACAGGAGCGGGGCTATCTTTCGGACTAAATGCCGGGGATGCCGGCGGGGCCAGGCGCGCCTTGGTCTTTCTTGAACATCTGTCGGTTCGCAAGGTTGCCGAACATTTGCTCGAGGAAGGAAAGGTCCTTGCCTCGTGCCGGAGTCTCGCCCTTGTAGTAGTTGACCAGGACGCCGTCCTTGATGCCGTACCGCGCTACTTCGGTAACCTGGTCGGTGCCGCCGAAGTACACCGCTACAACCTGACGGTCGATTTCCTTGGGCTTAAGGAATGCCACGGTCTTCATCGTCGATGAGATGTAGTAATACGCATCGCCGCCGATCGCGCTCGTCGTATCGGGTGAACCAAGTACCGTCTTAACGTCTGCCTTGGACATCCCAGGCCGAACCTGGTCTAGATCAACGTCGATAAACACGTGACCGTGCCTGTCAATCTGACCCGTGCAGCCGCCGATGGCCGCCGTTCCAAGAAACAGCGCCGCAAATACAGGCAATGTTGCCTTTATCGGTGCCAACCTGGTGTTCCGCAAAACAGCGTTTCCCCTCGGTCGATCTGGATCCTAATAAGTCTGAAGTAACCCAGATTCTCTGCTAGAATTTAAAGGAAATGTCCTGGTCTCTAAAGCCCTTCGCCAAGCTGCTGCCCTGGGGCGGCGATGCTCCTCCTGCAGAAAATCTCTACGGTGCGATTATGGCGCAGGCGCGACTTCCAATTTATTACCAAAGGCTTGGCGTGCCGGACACGCTTGAAGGGCGCTTCTCCGTGCTCACGATCCATCTCTTCGCAGTGTTTCGCCGGTTGAAGGATGCGGGACCAGAGGGCGCGCTGGTCGCTCAGGATCTGTCGAACCGATTTGTAGCGGATATGGACACCGTTCTGCGTGAGATTGGCGTGGGCGATCTGTCTGTGCCCAAAAAGGTACGCAAGCTCGTGGCAAGCGGTGCGACGCTCATTGAAGATTACGACCGTGCCGCCAATGAGAGCGACGATGCGCTCGAAACCGAGATCGCCGCCAACTTGCCCTTGGACGAGAAAACGGCAGGAGAAGTAGGGGCGCGGCTGACTCCGTATGTTAAAGCGATGTTGCAGGAGCTCGAGAACCAGCCGATGGAACAGATATGGGCTGGTCGGTTGCAGTTTCCGGAAGTCCGAAGGGAGTGAGGCTCCAGGCTATGACACAGTCTCTCAACGAAGAGGGCCAAACCGCGCCACTGACGCGCAAAGTGAAACTTGCAACGGTTGATCCGAGTTCCGAGCGCTCGATGGAAATCGACGAGGAGGAGCGTTTGGCAATTATGCGCTTGCTCGATCTGCGGGACTTGAGCAATGCCAGGTTGGATTACCGGCTGCGGCAGACAAGCGGGAAGAGAGTGCACCTTACAGGCCGTCTGCGAGCGGATGTAGTGCAGACATGTGTGGTGACCTTAGAGCCCATCCCGGCGCAGATCGATATACCTGTCGACGTTGAGTTTTGGCCGCCCGAAAAAATTGACGCGCTTCAGCAGCGCGCAGAGGATCCCAGTCAAGCGGCGGTGATCGATTGGCCCGAGCCCATCGACGGTGATGCCATCGATCTTGGGCCTCTTGTCTACGAGACGCTGGCCACCGCGCTCGATCCTTACCCAAAGAAGACGGGCGCGCAGTTCCAATGGTCTGATGCCAAAGATCCTGTAGAAATGCCCAAAAACAACCCATTTGCGGTCCTCAAAGGGCTTAAGAAGTCCTGAGATACGCGTCGACTCATAAAATCAGGTTGTCACTGACCGGCTTTTGCGTCTATTCGGGTTCGGTCTACGGGGGTGTCGCGGCGCGAGTGCCGGGGCCTTAATCTTCCAGATCGGTATTGGAGAATGGCTGCTCCAGTCACCATAGCGCTCGACGCAATGGGCGGGGATCATGGTCCCAGCGTGGTCATCCCGGCGGCGGCCCTTGCGCTCGTGCGTCACCCCAATATGCGGTTCGTTCTTGTCGGCGATCGGGGCCAGATCACAGCGGCGCTTCAGGACCACCCTGAGCTGGTGGCTAAATCGGAAATCATCCATTCGGACGTGTCGATCGCGATGGATGCCAAGCCGAGCCAGGCGCTTCGCCGTGGACGCTGGAAGTCGAGCATGTGGCTGGCGATCCAAGCGGTGCGCGATGGGCGGGCCCATGCCGTGGTCTCTGCCGGCAATACGGGCGCGTTGATGGCCATGTCGAAGTTTTGCTTGAAGACGGTCAAAGGTATTGATCGACCTGCCATCGCAGCCATATGGCCGACGGTCGACGCCGAATGCATCGTTCTTGACGTTGGCGCCAACGTCGGCGCCGACACCCGCCAACTTGTGGAGTTCGGCCTTATGGGGGCGGCCATGGCTCGGGCGCTCCTTGGCATGAACAAACCGTCCATTGGCCTCCTCAATATCGGTGTCGAGGAAGTCAAAGGCGTCGAGCAGATCCGAGAAGCGGCCGCCGTCCTCAAGGAAGCGCCGCTGCCTATCCATTACCACGGGTTTATTGAGGGTGATGACATCGGCCACGGCGTCGTCGATGTGGTCGTGACCGACGGCTTTACAGGGAACATCGCCTTGAAGACCGCCGAGGGAACGGCTAAGCAAATTGCGCAATACCTTAGAGCTGCCATGGGACAGTCATTTTTGTCCCGCCTAGGTGCGCTCTTAGCGCAAGGCGCATTCCGTGCCTTGAAAGAGAAGATGGATCCCCGGCAACTCAACGGCGGAATTTTCCTGGGCCTGAATGGGATTGTTGTGAAGAGTCACGGCGGAACCGATGAAACCGGCTTCGCCAGCGCGGTTGATTTGGCCTACGAGATGGCGTTCAGCGGTGTCGTAGAACGACTTGGCACCGATGTCGCGCATTTTCACGAAAAGCTCGAACTCGACGGGGCGGCTTAGGCGGTCGGAGTAGGTTAGTTGTCTAATTTGCGGTCAGTGGTGATGGGTGTCGGCGGCTATCTGCCCGAGCGCATTGTCACCAACAAAGATCTGATGGCGACCGTCGACACGTCCGATGAGTGGATTGTGGCGAGGACAGGTATTCGCGAACGCCGCATTGTGGCTGACGGCGAACTGACATCCTCCATGGCGATCGAGGCATCCAAACGAGCGCTCGTCGACGCCAGAATGGATGCAAGCGATATCGACTTGATCGTTCTTGCCACCTCTACGCCCGATCAGACTTTTCCTGCTACGGCCGTCACTATCCAGGCGGAGCTAGGCATCACGGACGGGGCCGCCTTCGACATGCAGGCCGTGTGCTCGGGTTTTGTTTTTGCGCTCTCGACAGCTGACAACTACCTGAAGAGCGGACAGTTCAATCGCGCATTGGTCGTCGGCTCCGAAGCGTTCTCGCGCATCCTTGACTGGGAAGACCGCTCGACATGTGTGCTTTTTGGCGATGGGGCTGGGGCTTTGGTCTTGGAGGCACAAAAACCGAACGGTGCGCATACGGAGAGAGGGGTTCTAGCTACAACTCTACGTTCGGATGGCCGGTATCGCGATAAGCTCTACGTAGATGGCGGTCCATCCTCAACAGGCACAGTAGGGTATCTCCGCATGGATGGCCCCGAGGTGTTTAGACACGCGGTTACCAAGATTAGCGACGTAATCCTGGAAACACTGCAAAAAGCTGGCTACACACCGGCAGACATAGACTGGTTTGTGCCACACCAGGCGAATAAGCGTATCTTAGACGGCGCGGCAAGAAGACTTGGCTTGGAGCGCGAGCGGCTCGTTATGACCGTTGAAAAGCACGCGAATACATCAGCTGCGTCAATTCCACTTGCTCTGGTAGCGGCTCGTTCGGATGGCCGGATCAAAGAGGGCGACCTGGTACTGCTCGAGGCGATGGGCGGCGGTTTTACCTGGGGGGCGCTGCTCATTCGCTGGTGAGTGCTGCGAAAGCCACACCTTTCGATATTATGACGCAAAATCAGGAATTTGATGCGACGGGCGATTGACCCGTAGTTAGCCGCTCGGCTAGCATCCCTGTTCGACCCGCGACTTTTGGGGGAGCAGTAAGACGATGGGCGGGAAGACATTGACACGGGCTGATCTAGCGGAAGCCGTGTTCAAAAAGGTGGGTCTACCTCGAAATGAGTCGGCAGAGATCGTGGAGCTCGTGCTCCGCGAAATTGTGTCGAGCTTGGAAAACGGCGACCAAGTGAAGCTGTCTTCGTTTGGGTCGTTTGGTATCCGCGAGAAGGGCGAGCGGATTGGCCGGAACCCGAAGACCGGGCAGGAGGTTCCTATCACGCCACGGCGCGTGTTGGTCTTCCGCGCCAGCAATATTATGAAGCAGCGGATCAACGAGTCGCTATCCGGGGGCAACTCCCAGGACTAGCGTCACCGGTCCGCGAGGAGGAGTGCTTTGGAGAAGGCACCCGAAGCCTTTCGTACCATCAGTGAAGTGGCGGATGAACTGGACGTCCCCAAACACGTTCTGCGGTTTTGGGAGGCCAAGTTCAGCCAACTCAAACCCATGAAACGGGGCGGCGGTCGCAGGTACTATCGGCCAGAGGACGTCGCGCTCCTCCGCGGGATAAGACTCTTGCTTTACAGTGATGGCTACACCATTCGCGGTGTTCAAAAAATCTTGCGCGAACAGGGGCCGCGCTATGTCATGGATTACGAGAGCCTCGGCGATCAGCCGACCGCTGACGACGCGATGCCGCAAGACGACCCAGCAGCAGGGACTAACGTCATCCGCACCGCCCTTCCGGATGGCCTTGGGGCCGTCGACGACTCTCTCTCGACGGTGATCGAAGAGATTGCCATATGCCGGCAGATCCTTGCGGACGCAGACCGCAGCGACTGAGAAGGGGGAGTTCCGACGGATTCTCCTGCTTTCGCTTGTTTCTTTGCGGCGAACCGGTATATGCAGTTCGCCCAAAACCGGAATGTCGGAGCGTAGCGCAGCCCGGTTAGCGCACCGGTCTGGGGGACCGGGGGTCGGGAGTTCAAATCTCCCCGCTCCGACCATTTTTTCAATGAGTTGGCCGCCCCATAAGCGAAACCAAACGAGAACTGCGCGGGGATTACAGCCGAGAGCCGTGGGGCACGACGTGTCTTCTCATTTCAGGAGCTTCCTATGAAACGCATCGCCATCACCTTTGCCGCCTTGGCGTTGACCATCAGCGGACAAGCAAACGCTGAAACGCTAGAACCGAGTAGACAGACGGTGGCACAGATGGCCGCCAATTGCAGTGTTCACTATAAGCTAACTTATGCCATTTCGGAAAAAGTGGGGCGTCCAGAGAAGTTTCTAAAAGACTTATCCGACTATTTCTTTGCGGCAGCGGAAAAATTCGACAAATCAAAAGCGGACTTCATTACTGCCACTCATGCGTCGAATTTGAAGATATTGAACGGAGACGACCAAGCGGCAATCGAAAGTCTCGGGCCGGGGATAAGAAACCTACAACAACCTTGTTTAGAATTGAAAAAGAAACTCGACAAAGCGTTCCAAGAGTACGAATAGCCTTTGAGGGATAAGAGGGCGCGAGGCGTCCCGCCCGGCCTGCCGGGGTACCAAAAACCATGTCCCGAACGCTCATCATCTTTGGTCTGGTCTTAGTTGCCGCAGGGCTACTTTGGCCTTTCATCGCCAAACTGGGACTTGGCCGACTGCCGGGCGATATTGTTATCGAACGAGAGAACTTCACGTACTATTTGCCTCTCGGCACTTCGCTGCTGGTTAGCGCCGTATTGAGCCTGATCTTTTGGCTTATCAGTCGTTAGGCGGATTGGGCTCACTTGTCAGGCTCGGAGGGCAGGGCCACTCCTTCATTGTCTGGGGGGGTGACCATTATTACGGTCGTTCGGCCAGCCAATCTCCAAAGCCTGCAACGCCCGCTAAGCACCGGGTTCAGAGGGCGGCGTATTTTTCCGGAAAGCGGCCTTCCAGATCGCTCGCACCATCTGCGTAAGCAGCACTGCAACAGCAAAGGTAACCAAACCTAGTACGATTGCGCCGCCGCGTGTCGTTGGCCCAACAATGCTGACCACCACTACGGCACAGAGCAATGCAGGAACTTGCTCAAGAAGTATCCTAAGTATGCCTTCCATCGTGTGTCGCTCTAGCCCCCACCCGACGCAAATATGAGCTTGCCCCAGCCATCTGCCCAATGCCGAATGGCTGTGGTGAGCCGTTGCACAGTCCACTGATCCTTGAAGATGTCGGGGTTCCCCTCGATGTCGTTGCGCCACTGCTGAAATCGCAGCAGTAGTTCTTCATCAGTCCCTGCGTCCGAAAGGTTGGCCACGAGGACGAGCACATCCTTTCTGCCTTTGGCGCTTGCGGGTGACCACGCCAACAAGAACGGTCCTCTTCCTGCCAATGGTCCAGTCGAATGCCGTAGCGCAGTTAAGGCAGTCTGGAAGCCATAGCTTTCAACCGCTTGCTTGCACCCCTTCGATGCGATCACCAGCATGAGTCAACTCTGAGAGCGTACGTGCAAGATTGGGATCGGTAACCGGCCATACCGTCACCATTTGCCGATCCTCGGGAATCTCAGTGGTCGATGCTGGTGGAAGCGTCGCGACATAGGCTTCACAGACTTTTATGTAGCGAGCTGCCGTACCCGGTGTAAGCAAAGACGGGAACGCAACAATTCCGTAGGCACCGTAATTGCGTGGCGGATACATATGCGGGCCGACAAAGGCACTCGTTGCCGCTTGAATGGCCGGTAGAGGAACACTTGCTGATTGGGTGCTCCTTGCTGCTGGCACACGCATTGGCGGAGCTGCTGTTGGAGCACGCATTGGCGGAGCTGCTGCTGGAGCCGGTGCTGAAGGCGGGCGTTTGCCCTTTAACTCGCCCAACAAGCAGTCTAGATCGGAGGGATCACAAGACGCGTAACTACTGCCGCCACTGTGTAAGTAGACCCCAAATGCGAACGCAAAGAGCAAGCAATGCCGGGAGATGCTCATGGCTCTACCTCATCGGAAGCCCCAGCAGCTTAGTGCGGTTTACCCTGTTCGCCAACATGTAGCGGCACAACGTGCCGGTACGCGTCGCCCCATCGTCAGATAGCAGATGGTTTCTGGCGGCTCAGCCCCGCTGAAGGATCACGGGAGACCAATCAGGGCTGACCTCTGGGATGTGCTTGAGATCGTCGCGCGCAAAGATTCCTGCGCCATAGACAACCTGGCCGCCAACGACAGTCAGCTCGGATTTGAGACTGGCGATCTCAGCATCGGTTACCGAGAAACAGTCACGGTCGAGCACAGCAAAGTCGGCGAACTGGCCAGGCGTAATCGCGCCCTTCTTGCCAGCATCGCCAGTAAACCAGGCCGATCCGATGGTCCAGAGACGCAATGCCTCCTCCCGCGTCAAGAGGTTGGCATCGTCATACATCCGCATTCCCCCGCGAGAGAGGCCGGTCGTCATCCATTGGATTGAGTACCAAGGATTGAAAGAGGTCACTCGTGTCGCATCGGTGCCACCGCCAACGGGAACGCCTAAGTCCAGCATCGCCCGGAAATTTGGAGTCTTTTTCAGCGCTTCGGTGCCGTAGTTGACTACAAAGTCTTCCGCTTGAAATTGAATGCGATTCTGCAATGCAATGCCGCCGCCCAGCGCTGCAATGCGTTCCAAGTTCTTCTGGCTGAACGTCTCGATATGGTCGACAAACCAGCCCGGCGTCAGCCCTGCGCCGTTGGCAACGTCCTCGTATACCGGGAGCAGACGGTCACCAGTTTCATCGTAGGTAATGTGCTGGCGGAACGGCCAGCGGGCTTCGCCGAGCACTGTCATGATCTGGCGCTGGTAGTCCTCCGCGCCATCGTCAATATCTGGGCGCGCTTCGCCAAAGATCTCAAAATCGTAGGAAGCCCATGACAGGTTTTCACCCGCGCCAACGAACTTGAGCATGTCGTCCCCGGCGCCAGCGCGAATCTCCGCCGTCCAAGTCTGGTAGTCGGATAGCTCCTTGCCCTTTTGTTGTGGGAACGAGTGATAGCCGATCCGCGTAGTCAGAAGGCCGTGCTCATGTAGCCATCGGATGACCTTGTAGGGGTCGGCGTCCGGAAACGCCATGCCGCCACCGCCCGCATCCGAGACCGAGGTAATCCCAAGCTCATTCAGAACATCGAAATATTGAAGCGACGAATTGATCTGATCACGGATCGCAAGCTTCGGCGCCGCCGCTAACGTCTTGTACATAAGCAGACCCGAAGGTGCAGCGAGCAACCTCCCGGTTGCGTTACCGCCCGCGTCCTTCTCGATGATCCCGCCTGGGTACTCTGGATGGCCGGGCTTGTCATAACCGTACCATTCCACGGCCTTCGTATTCAGCAGTGTCAGTTTGTAGAGATGGTGGATGAGCACCGGGTGATCCGGCGACACCACATCCAGTTCCGCAACCGTCGGCAGACGCTTTTCCTTGAACTGGAACTCGGAGAATCCCCCGGCGACGCGAATGAACTGGCCAGTCGGCGTTCGCTCAGCCTGTTCACGGAGCAGGTGAAGCGCCTCCTCAAGGCTGTCGACACCGTCCCAGCGCACCTCGAGGTTATAGTTTACGGCACCGCGGATCGCATGAGTGTGGCTGTCGTTAAGGCCTGGGATGACGCGCTGTCCACGGGCATCGATCACTTGAGTGAACGGGCCGATCAGGTCGCGCATCTCGTCGTCCGAACCTACGGCCACAAACACGCCGTCGCGTGCAGCCAGCGCAGTCGTTTCCGGGTGTGCCGGGTCCATGGTGGTTATTCTGCCGTTGAGCAGCACAAGGTCGGCGGCGTTCGTCTGTGCATGGGTGGCGCCGGCGCTTGCGGAACCGATCAGCGCGGTGGTTCCGGCCAAAACCTCGCGGCGGTTGAGCTCTTTCTTCATTTAACGAGGAGTCTCCTGTGTGCCGTGCGGCCGCGCAGTGATTGTTATGCGCGCCATCCTGGGAGCGGGGACGCAAGCCAGCGCTTCTCGAAGGACGTGTTCCGCTCCGGACTTGGGATAGTGACTTGGGCTGTTCAAGAGGCGAACCTGACCCCGCGGTTGTACAGCGCGTGCAAGCGTGCAGCCACCACCGCAGCGGTGAGGCATTTCTCGACACAGACTTATGTGAAGATGAAGGGTAGGGACCAAAAACCAGAAGAAGCCCCGCCATGTGGCAAGGCTCCCTCCGTTTCCCTCGTGCCCCCGCGTCAACAGGTAATGCACCAATTTACGGCTCCAATCTGGGCGAATATCGGGCAGCAGCCTTGTTTGCCCAAAAAGGCCGCCGACTGTTGCAGGAGAGTGACTCCCAGGTGGGCCTATCAAATTTCACCTGGAACACAATTTTGTCATTTTCTGCGAGTCGCAAACAGTGCTAGAGTAATAGGTATAGGCGGGGTTTCCCTCCTCCGCCCAGGTTCCCCCCAAACAGGAACCATTCTGAAAGCCCCGGCAGCCCCCCGTCCGGGGCTTTCTTTTGCCCAACGTTCATCGCCACCGTTGCCGGTATGGGCGAGCCGTAAGCTGAAGGGGCGTGTTGCTGGAGGCCGACCGGAAGGCAACCGGACTTAGACGTCTGCAGGGGGTGCTCTGTGCGCGCCGGCGCCCACATCAGTTATATAGAAATCAACGACTTCCCGGGTCATCATGACTGTGGAAAAGACGTCCGCAACGTGCTGCTGAAGTTCCACTGCATGCCGCAAGTACGGCCCAGAGTCTGCAAGAAAAGCTTGCAGCTGAGTGGCAAGCGCATCCACATCCCCCGGCGGCACAAGCGGTATGGAAATATCCCCCGTGATTTCAGGGATGCCTCCGGCACTCGTGGCAATAATCGGCATCTGAGCCGCCGCCGCCTCTATGACGATGTAGGGCAGAGATTCTTCGCGGGCGGGGATAACCACACATCGAGCTCGCACAAACGCGGTGCGAGCGGGTTGCGACCCAGCGAAAGCCACCTTGTCGGCCAATCCCAACCGCCGGGCGAGCCGTTTCAGGTGTTTTTCGTCTGGGCCGGAACCCACGATGATGGCGCGCGCAGGAGAGGCCGATTGTTGCTGCGCGAGCGCTCGCAGGAACACATCTACACCTTTTGCCTTCCGCAACTCCCCCACGTAAACGAAATCGACCGCGTCGTCGGCCAAGAGAGACTCATAGAACTCATGTCGCTGCAGCCCATTATAGATCACCCGGGCAGGGCAGGTTGGACGGCCAACGAGTTCGGCATAACGGTTGCCGGCGAACATGCTCTCGAAAATCAGTCCGTGGGTCAGGGGAGCGAGTCTGCGCTCCCACCAAAAGTGAAGCTTCCCAGAAACTGATGATGGTGAATAATGGACCAAGCCGCCGTGGGGCGTATAGACAACCTTCGTCTTCTTCTTTCGGAGTTTCTTTCCGGCCAAGCGTGCATAGGCGCCGCCCTTTGTTCCATGGCCATGTAGAACGTCGATCTCCATACTGCGACCAAGTTTCGCAATGCGCCGATAAACAGACCAATCACTGACGTGAGGCTTGGGCGCCATCGGAATACGTGTGACGCCCAGCTTGCAACAGTCTTGAAGCCTATGTAGTGCAACGTCGCTCTCGGGCCCACCGGCAGTTGAGTCGCAGACGATCCCAACATCGGCACCAAGCTCCGCTTGACCGAGCGCAAGGTCATGAACGTGGCGAAAGAGACCGCCCACAGGCGCGCGCATGCAATGCAGTATTCGGAAGTTCAGGCTCACGGTGACCGGAATCTAGAAAAGGGGTGTGTTCTCCTGGTGCTGAGCATTAGAACAGGCGTCGGAGCACGTAAATAGTGTCGCCGGGTTGAACTGGATAATCCGTAGGGACCTTGAGGGTTGATACGACGCCGTCGAATTTCCGAGAGAGCTGTACAAGGCGTTTTTTTGCGAGGGGTTTATATCCCTCGGCAATTGGCACGGCATTTTCCACGGTAAGACCTTGGACGTAAGGATATTGTCCTGGACGCCCAACCTGTCCAAGGATGTAAAACGGTCTGTAAGCAACGACTTCCACAGTCACCTGCGGGTCTTTTATCAATTCTCTGCCGAGTTTGGCGGCGACCCGGCGCGCGAATTCAGCGCTGGTAAGCCCGCGGGCTCGGACCTGGCCGATCTGGGGAACGGCGACCGTTCCAGCGGCGCTGACGTTATAAACGTTCGAAAGGTTTTGCTGTCCAAAGACGAGAATGCGGACGCGATCTCCTGAGTCGAGCGTGTAGGCGGTGGGGCGCGCCACCGGCAACCCTGGCGATGCGTGTCCTGCGCCTGCCGGAAAGGTCTTGCGGGATCCCAGCAGGGATGTGGACAGCGCCAGGTCCGGGGACGTCAGTCTTGGAATAGCGGCACCCTTACAACCAGCAAGGCCACTTACACGCAACGAGAGCACGAGCGCGAGGGCTTGGCGCTGACCGTGATACGGCACCAGCTCATTTAGTGGCTCCAGGACATGGTACGCCCGAATCCTAGACCTCACGGGGTTAACAAAGGTTAAGCTAATGTGCCGTTCTGAACCTGCCGTTCTTATAGCGTTCGCCCTATGGCCGTTCTAATTCGAAGCGACGCTTAAGCCTTTGATTACGGCAATCGGGGCCTATTGCTGGTGATATGCTGATCCGCAAAATGAGTCTGGAAACGTGACGAAGTCCTCAAGCGGCCCACCGGCAGATGACATCGAACGCCGGAGTCCTGGCGCCGTGCTGTGGCGGGCCAAGTGGCGAGTCGTAACGGTGTCGTTCCTTGCTGGAGCGATAACGTTCGTTGCGCTGTCCACGATGCGACCGTTTTATACGTCCGAGGCGCGCATCGGTGTGCAGAAAGAGGCAACAGCATTCACGCGTCCAACCAATGAACAGGGTAGCGCGGGCTACCAAGCCGAGCTTGATGCACAGGCGGTGCGCAGCCAAGTGCAGTTCCTGAAATCCCGCGATCACATTTTGAGGGTCGTGAACGATCTTGGCCTGTTCAGGGACGAAGCCTTTCTGCGCGATGCCGATGCAACGCCGATCGACGAGTTACTTGATGCTCTCGGTCTTAGCTACACCAGAGAAGGGTCACCGCAGGAACGGGCCGCAAACACGGTGGCGCGTCATCTTGATGTGCGCCAATTGTCAAACACTTCGGTGGTTGCGATCGAATATCAATCGGGCGACCCGCAGCTTGCTGCTGACATTGCCAACAAGTTGGCAAACGGCTACGTCGCCTGGCAGCGCGACGCCAAGATCGAGGAGACAAAGGCGGGGGAGACTTGGGTGGATGCGCAGATTGACGCACTTCGCAAAGCGACCGCCGACTCCGAGGCGGCACTGGAGTCGTTCAAGGCCTCTAAGGCTCTTTCTGAGCCTAGCACCAATGCAGCGCTAAATGCACAGCAGCTCTCAGAGCTCAACAGCGAACTTATCTTGGCTGAGGCACAAAAGTCCGAGGCGCAGACGCGCGCGGAACTCACCGAAAAAATGCTGGCGCAAGGCGGCGATATCGATGCCACGCTCGAAGCGCTGAACTGGCAGGCCGTTATCAACCCGATTGAACAGCGCGCGTCAGTGCAGCGCGAACTCACCGAACAGTCCGCGGTATTGTTGCCAGCTCACCCGCGCATGAAGCAGCTGAAATCCGAGCTGGCCGATATGCGCGCTCAGATCCGAGTAGAAGCGCAGAAGGTGGTCAAGAGCTTAGAGAACCAGGCGCAGATCGCCGCGGCGCGAGAAGCATCGTTGCGGGCAAGCCTCAATGACGCGAAGACCCTCACGGCGGGGCAGTCGAGCGCGCAGGCAAAGCTTCAAGCCCTAGAGCGGGAGGCGAAAGCCAATCGCGATCTCCTGAACTCGTATTTGGCGCGAGCGCGCGACGCGTCCTCGGGTGACGATGTAAGCGCTGTGTCGTCACAAGCGGCAATCGTTTCACGCGCCCATGCTTCGGTTCTGCCAAACTATCCCCGCCGTGGTCCTGTTGCACTGTTGGTGGCGGCGGCAACGGCTCTTTTGATGATCGCCGGCGTACTTGCAAAAGCGATGCTTGAGGCCGGTAGGCGGAAACGGCGACAGCAATCCTTGCAGAATGTGCCGGCCGGTGGCGCAGCCGCATCGAGGCCAGCGGTTGAACTCATGCGAGATCAGAGGCGATCCGCCGCGGGCAAAGCACGCGATGGCACGCGGCCGAAAAAGGCACAGGACTCTGCAAGGCGCACGGCAGACACTGCTAAGCCCCCATCCTGGCTTGCCGTCAAGGATCGCCCCAGCGCATCACCTAATGGCCCGAGATCGTTGCGGCAGGCCCGTGCGAACAAGGATCACCTTTCACCAGATACAGCTCCGCCTTTGCGTAAAGCCTCCGCGAACAAGAGAACCGCCGCGAAGACAGGGGTGCAGTTCAATCCGGCGATGAAAATCAGGGGCGCGTCGCGGAAGCAGCCTACGACAAAGAGTAAAGGCGTCCTTGCGGCGCTGGCAGCGCCATCAAGCACCGTAGTCGCACGGACCGCTGCGGACGCCGAAGCCGCCGCTGCAGCCGGCAAACCAAGTCCTCGGGGCGGATCGCCCATGAATGGCGAGGCAGAGAATGGTTCTTACGAGGTTCCAATGACCAATGCGACGACAGAAGACGCGCCATCCGCATTCTCGAGGGATCTGATGAGGCGCTTTCGACAAGACGCAATTCGGCAGAGCGAGGTGCCGAGTGTAGCGAATGCGCCTAGGCGACGCTCCAGCGGTCCACGCCAACTAGAGCGCGATCGAGAGGAGAGACCGCTCCAGCCCAACGATCTAAGACACTATCTCACCCAGCGAATTCCATGGTCTTCTATGGACGACCACCCTCAGCAGCCCCTCGAACCAAGCGTGAGCGTTGAAGACCTTGGTCCCGCAATCACGTCGCTTGACGATTTGATCGACACCACTCTGGAAATTTCCACGGGAGGAGCCCCCCGTACCGCTCTTGTTGCGGGTTTATCGTCACAGGCTCAGTCTGCGCAGACAGCGATTGGAATTGCGCGCGACCTTGCCGGCCGCAATGCGCAGGTCGCGTTGGTCGATCTGGCCAAGGGTAGTGCCGTAGTGTCGGGGCAGTTGAGCATGCCTCGCGTGCCCGGATTCTCAGAACTTGCGGACGGCGTCGTTGATTTTGCCGACGTCATAAAACTCGACGAAGGAACGACGCTTCAGGTCATTCCCGCTGGCGATCCAAACTTGAATGCTGGCATCGACGCACCGGACAAGTTTATGCGCATCTTCGAGGCGCTCACGCAGACATACGATTGCGTCGTTTTGCACGCCGATATGGATAGCATCGAGAATCTTATGCCCGCGTTGAAGTTCGAGCTTCCCGTCGCTGTCGCTGTGCTTCCGCCAAATACGGCGCCGGAAGATGCAGAAGAGGCGCTGTCAATTGTTCAGCATCTGGGCTGTCCAATCGTTCTCCATGGCGACCCAGTTGCGAGAAAGCGGCATCGCTTCTCGCTTTTTGGCAGTAGACGCGCTGGCTAAACATGCGTGCGATACCCGGCGCATAAAGATCACTTGACCGCTTCACCTCACGTGTCTCTGATTGGTGATTGCTGGGATCTGGCCCATACGCAGCGGGGCACGCCCTTTGCGATAGGAAGGGACTCCAACGGGTGAAGAATGCTAAGGCGTAACGGCGTGGAAATGCGCCGTCAGTCGGGGCGAGCCATCCATCGAATAAGGACCGCTGCTGGCGCGACCCAAAGAAGCCCCGCAACGAGAAAGTAGATGAACTGAAAGAACCAGTGCGCTTCGGTAATACGGCCTGCGCCAATTGCTCCAACAATCACGATATAAATCGCCAGAGAGAATAGCAGCACGATAGTGCCAACGAGTTTGCGCGATTTTCCGCTCATGTTGTCTGACCCTTTTTAGGCCGTGAGCCTCGCCGTTGAGTTCTTACGAAGAGCCGGGTATCACCGCATCATGAGTGTTTCCGAGACACAATCCCTATCAGGCGCTTTGAGGGATGAAAATGCGCACACACGGCATGTCCGGCTCCTGCGCGTCTGGCTTTCTGCGATTGCACTTCTCGTCGTCGCGATGATCCTCGTAGGTGGCGCAACGCGCCTGACCGACTCAGGCCTTTCCATTACGGAATGGCAGCCCATCGTGGGCATCATTCCGCCTTTGTCTAACGCGGATTGGCAAGCGGCGTTTGACGCCTACAAGCAGATTCCCGAGTACACCCAGGTTAACCGAGGAATGGACCTGGCGGGCTTCAAGACGATTTATTGGTGGGAGTGGGCGCATCGCTTCCTGGGTCGTTTCATCGGCCTTATGTTCTTCGTGCCCTTTGTTGCCTTCTGGTTGGCAGGCTATATCCCGCGCGCCTTGCTGCCGCGCCTCATCGGACTCTTCGTGTTGGGCGGTTTGCAAGGCGTGCTGGGGTGGTACATGGTCAAGAGCGGTCTGGTGGACCGTATCGACGTCAGTCAGTACCGGTTGGCGGCGCATTTTGGCTTAGCCATTGTTATTCTCGGTTACACGCTTTGGCTAATCCTCGGCCTTGGATGGACTGAGAAAGCTCGCGCTGGGGCTACGGGACCCTCGCTTGTGGCCGGCCTCGTCCTCTTGCTCGTATTTCTTCAACTCATGGCTGGTGCTTTTGTCGCCGGGATCGACGGAGGCATGGGCTTCAATACTTGGCCGCTGATGAACGAGTCGGTCATCCCTACAGGGCTCGGTGTCTTGCAACCGTGGTACGTCAACCTCTTTGAGAACCCGCTTACAGTGCAGTTCAACCACCGCATGCTTGGCTACGCTGTAGTTCTTGCCGCTGTTGTGCAGGCTGTGTGGCTAGCTTGTAAGCCAGAGGCAGCCTATCTGCGGGCAAGTGCCTGGGCAGTCGCCATCCTCTCTTTGTTGCAGGTCGCACTTGGTATCTGGACCTTGCTCGCTTTCGTACCGATCGAGCTGGGGCTCGCACACCAGGCTGGTGCCGTCGCGGTGTTTGCGTCGGCGCTCTACCATTTTTGGCGTTGCGTAGAAGTCGACGCCGTCAGTCGGGATCACACCGCAGCGAGAGCCTGATCGAGGTCGGCAATGATGTCGTCGACATCTTCAAGCCCGATCGATAGCCGAACGACATCCGCTCCCGCGCCAGCCCGTTCGCGCGCATCGTCAGCAAGCTGACGGTGGGTCGTCGAGGCCGGATGAATGACGAGGCTACGTGTGTCGCCAATATTGGCAAGATGGCTGAAGAGTTTCAGCTTTTCCACGAGCGAAATGCCAGCTTCGTAGCCTCCTTCGAGCCCGAACGTGAAGACTGCTCCTGCGCCTTTTGGCGCGTAACGTTGGGCGAGTGCGTAGAACGCGTTGCCCGGATGGCCCGCGTAGTTCACCCAGGCCACCTTTTCGTGTCGCGAGAGCCACTCGGCAACGCGCATGGCGTTGTCGCAATGCCGCTGCATGCGTAGGGGCAGGGTCTCAATTCCGTTCAGGATAAGAAATGCATTCATCGGAGCGATCGCGGGCCCAAGATCCCGAAGCCCGAGAACCCGGCACGCGATGGCGAACGCGAAATTGCCGAATGTTTCTCCGAGCTTCATGCCGTGATAGCTGGCGCAAGGTTCGGAAAGGGAGGGGTATCGGTCAGTCGACATCCAGTCGAACGTACCGCAGTCGACGACCACGCCGCCCACTGAGTTACCATGGCCGCCGAGAAACTTCGTAAGCGAGTGTACGACGATGTCGGCACCGAATTGCTTGGGTTGCATAAGGTATGGCGTTGCCAACGTATTGTCGACGATCAGCGGAACCCCAGCCTCCTTAGCAACGGCCGAGACAGCCTCGAGATCGGTGACGATACCTCCGGGGTTTGCAATCGACTCGACGAATATCGCGCGCGTCTTCGGCGTGACCGCAGCACGGAACGTCTCGGCGTCGGTTGTGTCCGCCCACTTCACATGCCAATCGAACTTCTTGAAGGCTTCGCCGAACTGATTGATTGACCCGCCGTAGAGTTGCCGCGCGGCGATGAACTCGGCGCCCGGTTCCATCAACGTGTGGAAGACGATCGCTTGAGCCGCGTGACCGGAGGCAACGGCAAGGGCTGCGCTCCCTCCTTCGAGAGCGGCCATGCGTTCTTCAAGAACCGCCTGGGTCGGGTTCATGATCCGGGAGTAGATGTTGCCAAAGGCTTCGAGATTAAAAAGCGACGCCGCATGGTCCGCATCGTCAAAGACGTAGGACGTGGTCTGGTAAATTGGCGTCACCCGTGCGCCCGTCGACGCGTCCGGTTGTGCGCCGGCATGAATTGCGAGTGTGCTGAACCCGGGCGTGCGCTCTTCCGACATTGTCTTCCTCCCTTGAGCCGTAATCCATCCCTGTGGACCTATAAGCCCGGCGACCTTAGGGGATCGGAACCTGCGCGTCTTCTGTTTTGAGCGTGTTCGCGCTTGGAGGTTTTGGCCGCTACGTATTGCGCCGCAGGGCTCGCTGTTGACTCCCCCTAGCAGAGAGGATGGGGCGGCGGCTCGACAACGTTCTGGAATTCACTCCTGCCCAGCCAATTTCTCCCGACAGGCGACCGTACTCGATCTTCGGACACCTATTCATCACAACCTTAAGCCCGGCGTCTTCTGCAAGCCGAGCGGCGGCGTCATTGCGAACGCCCAACTGCATCCAGACAACTTTCGCGCCAATGCGAATAGCGTCTTCGGTAATGCCTAGCGCAGCCTCTGAGTTGCGGAAGATGTCGACGACGTCGATCGGCCTTTCGATTTCGATGAGAGAGGCAAAGGCTGTTCTGTCCGCAATGGTCTTGCCGACAAGTCCAGGGTTGATAGGGATTGTGTCGTAGCCCTTGGCCAAAAGGTATTTGAGCACGAAGTAACTTGGTCTTGTGGTTTTGGCGCTCGCGCCAACGACAGCAAAGACCCGACTGGTGAGAAGAATGTCGCGAATGTACGCGTCAGAGTAACTGTCGTGATTCATCCGGGCCGTTTGCCGCAGGTTATCGCGGCCATTGCGGAGCGCGTTTGTCGAGGAAAGCGCCGATGCCTTCTACAGATTCGGAATCGAGCATGTTGTTGACCATGACTTCGGCGGTATAGAGATAGGCCTCATCGAGGGGCATCTCGGCTTGGCGGTAGAAAGCCTCTTTCCCAATCTTGAGCGTGCGGCTCGGCTTGCTCGCAATCGTGGTTCCGAATGCGACGGCCTCGTTTAAGACTTGGTCGGCTGGAACGACGCGGTTCAAGAGGCCAAGCTTCAGTGCATCGTCAGCGCTAATCATCTCACCGAGAAGCAGCATCTCCATCGCGGCTTTGCGGGAAACATTGCGGCTGAGCGCCACC
>NZ_JBZMXT010000045.1:0-18823 GCF_058506495.1 Methyloceanibacter sp.
ATTTCTAAGGAGTTGAAGACACGAGGGTTCAAGTTTTGCGGTCCCACTATCGTCTATGCCTTCATGCAAGCGACGGGGCTCGTCAACGATCACTTGACGAGCTGCCACAGACACAAGGCCTGCTCGGACCTCTAACTGCCGAGAGTTTTAGCCGCGGCCGCGCGGATCCATACTGCGCGGATACGTACGCTCTTCTTGAATCTTGCCGTCCCGTTTTCTGATGCGTACCGAACCCAGCTTTTTGACGGCCCGCTCCAAAACGCCGCCTTTCGTTGCAGCGGCCTTCGTCTTAAATCGCTTCACGACTTCACCAGAGCCCTCGCGCTTCAGTTCCCATTTCTTGTTCTTGTCGTTATAGCTAAGCGAAAATTTCGGCAGCTTCGCCATGTTGCCTGCTCCCAGTACTGCTTGACTGTACTCTCACTATTTCCTGAAACGCGTAATGATTGGCATCCGCACATATTGTCGTCCATGTTTTTTTGTCGGACATCCTCTGACCAATGAGTGGATTAGAGGGTTGTGCGTTTGACTCGCCTACCTCCCTTCGAGCAGTGTCGCGCCGAACGATGACGAGGAAAGCTTGAACGCCGGATCCCATTCGCAGCCGCCGCGCGCTTGGCAGCGCATGCTGAGCGGTAGGAGGCTGGACCTCTTAGACCCGTCGCCGCTCGACATCGAGATCGAGGACATTGCCCATGGCCTTGCGCGGGTTGCACGCTGGAACGGCCAAACCCACGGGGACCACACGTTCTCGGTGGCCGAACACAGTTTACTTGTCGAGGCGATTACCCGAGATCTTGCGCCCTCGGCCTCACCATCTGATCGACTCGCCGCGCTTCTTCATGATGCTCCGGAATACGTCATCGGTGATCTTATCAGCCCATTCAAAGCCGCCTTGTCGCTAGACTACCGAACCTTCGAGGCGCGACTTCTCGCCGCCATCCATCGGCGTTTCGGCCTCCCAGCCGAGCTTCCAGAAGAGGCAAGCTCGCTAGTCAAACGCGCCGATAAGATTGCAGCCTACTATGAGGCTGTAGGCCTTGCGGGGTTTTCCCAAGCCGAGGCACAAAAGTTCTTTGGTCAGCCAAGGGGCCTCAGCCCAGGTCTAGTCACAACTCTGACCGAGTTAAGCCCCGTTCCTGCGTCAGAAGGCGAGGAAAGGTTCTTGAAACGGTTTCACGAGCTTGACAGATGAATAGCGTACAGACGGTATCCGATTCGCTAAACTAGAGAGGCCCATGGATACTCTGACTTTTCATAATGATACTCCATTGGAGCCGGACGCCGTGTCCCCGGATACCGTTCTTGTCTCCCCCTTGAGCCATGTTCAAGCGACTGTGGCGATGGCGCGCGTTAGCCATCTAGTGACGCTGATCAATGGGGAAACGCTGATCGACACGCCCGAAACCATCGGTCGCGATCAACACTTGCGGTTGTCAATGAACGATATCGCCGAACCGCGCGATGGTCTCGTTGTTCCAAGTGAAGACCATGTGGCCCAGCTCATCCAATTCGCCGAGCAATGGAACCGGGAGGCACCACTCTTGATTCATTGCTGGGCAGGTATCAGCCGATCCACAGCGGGTGCCTTTGTAGTCCTGTGTGCGCTCAATCCGCATGCCGACGAGCATTCTCTGGCGCGAGCGCTGCGCCGCGCGTCTCCGACCGCTTATCCCAATCGGCGGATCGTGGCCCTCGCGGACATTGTGCTCGGCCGCAACGGCCGCATGAGCGCTGCCGTTGACCATATTGGCCGAGGCCTGCTGGCCGAAGAAGGCAAGGTCTTTTCATTGCCGGCTCGTCACGCGGCCTGACGAATGACAGGCGGTCGGCTCCATACAGCGTCCGCTTCAAGCTTTCCCGACGGCAATCCGTCGGTTCAAAATCCACAGATCGAGCTCGGCCTCAACGCAGCAATCGTAAAAGTCCAGAGTCAGCAGCCTCATATTCTCGTGGTGCGACCTGAAATGCCGGCAGAGGAGTCCCGGGACGCGCTACCTTTCGGTCCATTTGCGCCTCGCGCGCATCGCACGCTCGAGATTGGCTTGCGCGAGTGGGTCGAGCGGCAGACGGGTATCGAGCTGGGCTATGTCGAACAGCTCTACACGTTTGGAGATCGGGGTCGGCACGCGGAACCGGGCGGTGCCCATACTCTTTCAGTCGGCTACCTTGCACTGACCGGTAGCACGACCGGCGGCATGCGTGGGGCCCACTGGTCTCCCTGGTACACCTATTTCCCCTGGGAAGACTGGCGTGATGGCAAGCCGCAGATACTTACTCAGGAAATCGAACCGCGCCTCAAGAAGTGGGCCGAGCGTCCGCCATCTGCGAGCGAGCATGTGCGTCCCTTGAGACGCCCCGAGCGTATCAAGATTAGCTTCGGCATTGGAGGCGGCTGGGACGAAGAAAAAGTCCTAGAACGGTATGAACTGCTTTATGAGGCAGGCCTCGTGGAGGAGGCCCGTCTCGACGGACGCTCTGCCGCGAACGATTGGGAAGATCTGCCCGAGTTCGGCCGCCCCATGGTGCTCGACCATCGGAGAATTCTGGCGACCGCCATGGGTCGTGTGAGAGGCAAACTAAAATACCGGCCGGTCGTATTCGAGCTGCTACCGCCCGAGTTCACGCTGTACGACTTACAGAAAACAGTGGAGGCGATTTCCGGCCGTCTGCTCCACAAGCAGAACTTTCGACGCCTCGTTGAAAAAGGTGGATTGGTCGAACCAACGGGCAATGTCTCAACCGAGACGGGGGGCCGGCCGGCCAAGCTCTATCGTTTTCGTCGTGAAGTTATCCTTGAGCGCCCGGCACCGGGCCTACGCGTGAGCGCCAGCCGAGGCTAATTCTGTTTCCCTTGAACGGCGACCCGGGAAAAGCGACAGTGCGGTCGTCACGTCCCCGAATTTGTGTGGATATTGACCAACGATGACACCGCTTTGTCCCGCAAACGTCCGCAGCAATGTTGCGCAATTGTGCCTGCTTATCCTCGGCGCCGTCTTGATGCTCTACACAGGACCCGCGGTCGCACTCAAGACAACCGTCGAGACTGAAGCGGGTCCCATCAACGTGGAGACAGTCGCCGAGGGGCTGAAGCACCCGTGGGGTATGGCATTCCTGCCGGACGGCCGCATGCTTGTCACCGAACGAGTCGGGACGCTTCGGATCGTGAATCCAGACGGATCCGTATCACAACCGCTCTCGGGCGTGCCCGAGGTTGCTGCTCGGGGTCAAGGCGGTCTTCTCGATGTGGCTCTGGACCCTGAATTCTTTTCCAACAAGCTCATCTACCTTTCTTATGCGGAGCCCGGAGACGGAGGTGCAGGCACAGCTGTCGCTCGTGGGAGGCTTGCGGGCGAAACGCTGGAGGATCTGAAGGTGATCTTCCAGCAAACACCCAAGGTGAAGGGCTCGGGACATTTTGGCAGTAGGCTGACGTTCGCGCCTGACGGAACGCTGTTCGTCACGCTCGGAGATCGCCGCAAACTTGATTTGGTGCAGGACCTTTCCAGCCATGTGGGCAAGATCGTTCGTATCAACCCTGACGGCTCTGTGCCGCAGGACAACCCCTTTATCGGACAGAAAGACGCGCAACCGGAAATCTGGTCTCTGGGACATCGAAACGTGCAGAGCGCTTCAATCGACCCTCGAACCGGCAAACTCTGGACGCTGGAATTTGGCCCTAGAGGTGGCGATGAGTTAAATCAACCCGTGCCTGGAGAGAATTACGGCTGGCCCTTAGTCAACTGGGGCAGCGAATATGGCGGGGACAACATTCCCGACCCGCCGACGCGACCGGAACTCGCCGACGCCGTTCGCCATTGGACCCCGGTGATCTCGCCTTCAGGCGCCACCTTCTATACTGCCGAGCCCGTTCCCGGCTGGACCTCGGAGGCTATCCCTGCGTGGACCGGCGACCTACTCATTGGCGGCCTGTCCTCCCAAGGCATCGTCAGGCTGCGTTTGAAGGGCGAGGAGGTCACCGATGAAGAGCAGATCTCCCTCGGCGCGCGCATTCGGAACGTGGTTCAGGGGCCAGACGGAGCCGTTTACGTGCTGACCGATGAGAGCAACGGCAAGATTCTGCGCCTAACCGCGCAAAGCCAATGATCGCCCCTCTCTCCATCGGCTTCATGGGTCTGTTTGGCCGATCGCCGTCACTGCGGACCTTTGATGGGCATCTACGAAAGCTCGACCTTCATCCAAAACTTGTGCCCGAAGCCATCAAACTAGCGGCAATCCGTATCCTGATGGCAGAAACTAATGGCGCGGACCCGAGCGACGAGGCAAGCCGTGAGGCGGCGGAGCTCCTCGCCTATTGCATGGTGGGCGCGTCGCCATTTTCCGCCGCCAATGGGCATTTCCTGACCAACGCGATCGAAAAGCGCATTGACGTCGCGCTCGACAATGATACCAGTGCCGACTCAAAGCTCATCCTCCTGGCACTTCATGCAAACGTGATTCAACCGAGCGTCGTCGAGCACTTTTGCTTGGAAGCCGAGTCGGAATGAGCCGACCTGAAACGTTGCCCCTAAGAATGTCGAGCGCCGCCAGGCACCGCCCCAGCCAAAAATGTCGCAAATTATCTCCATCAAAGACCTGTCGAAGACCTACAAATCTGGTTTTCAGGCGCTGAAGAGCATCGATCTCGACATCGAGAAGGGCGAAATATTCGCGCTGCTCGGGCCCAATGGCGCCGGCAAGACGACTCTCATCAGTATCGTTTGCGGCATTGTCACCCCGAGCGGCGGCACCGTCACCGTAGGCGGTCACGATATCATCAAGGACTATCGGGCGACGCGTTCCATGATTGGCCTGGTTCCCCAAGAGCTCACCGCCGACATGTTCGAAACGGTTTGGGCAACCGTATCCCACAGCCGCGGCCTGTTCGGGAAATGGCCGAACCCAGCCCATATCGAGAAGGTCCTCAAAGATCTTACGCTGTGGGACAAGAAGGATTCGAAGCTCATAACGCTGTCAGGCGGTATGAGACGACGAGTGCTCATTGCCAAAGCACTTTCCCACGAACCGCAAGTCTTGTTCCTTGACGAGCCAACTGCCGGTGTCGACGTCGAGTTGAGAAAAGAGATGTGGGAACTCGTCAAGCACCTCCGAGACTCCGGCGTGACAATCATCCTGACCACACACTACATCCAAGAGGCCGAAGATATGGCCGACCGGATCGGCGTGATAAACAAAGGCGAGATCGTTCTCGTTGAAGACAAGCGCGAGCTTATGCATAAGCTCGGCCAGAAGCAGTTGGCGCTTGAGTTGCACGAAGCCATCGAGACCATTCCCCCATCGCTTGAGCAGCATCAGCTTGTTATCGCGAAGGATGGGTTCGAGCTGATCTACACCTATGACAGCCAGGGCGAGCGCACCGGCATCACGCATCTACTGACCGACCTAGCCGAGGCTGGCATTCGCTTCAGAGATCTCGATACGTCACAGAGTTCGCTTGAGGAAATCTTTGTCGACCTCGTGAGGCGCGACCAATGAACCTCCCCGCGATGATCGCGATTTACAAGTTCGAGATGGCGCGTTGGGTTCGCACGCTGCTACAGAGCCTTGTGTCACCGGTCATTGCTACGTCGCTGTACTTCGTGGTCTTCGGGGCCGCAATTGGCAGCCGCATCACCGAGATTGACGGCATCCCTTACGGCGCCTTCATTGTGCCTGGCCTCATCATGCTGAATTTGTTGACTCAAAGTGTCGCGAACGCGGCCTTTGGAATTTATTTTCCGCGGTTCACCGGCACAATCTACGAACAACTTTCGGCGCCGCTGTCGCCTGTGGAGATTGTTGCGGGCTATGTGGGCGCTGCCTCGACCAAGTCGATCATCCTTGGGCTTATCATTCTTGCGACGGCGACACTGTTCGTCGATCTGAGGATCGATCATCCCGTTTGGATGGTCTTCTTTCTCGTACTGACCGCCGTCACCTTTAGCCTGCTTGGCTTTGTGATCGGGCTTTGGGCTGATGGCTTCGAGCAGCTTCAACTCGTACCGCTTCTGGTCATCACGCCACTAACTTTCTTGGGCGGAACATTCTACTCGCTCAGCGTTCTGCCGCCGCTTTGGCAGAAGATCTCGCTTCTCAATCCGGTCGTTTATCTTGTCAGCGCTTTTCGCTGGAGCTTCTACAGCACAGCCGATGTCGGCGTCGGCGTCAGTCTCGCGATGATTGTCTTGTTCCTTTGCATAGGCTTGGGTGCTGTCTGGTGGGTTTTCAAAACGGGCTATCGTCTTAAGAGCTAGCGCGTCAGCGCGTCGCCCTCGCCTGCCCTGACATTCGCCCTTAGGCGTTAGGGCGTCCGCATGATACTGAACTGCTCATGGCGGAGGTTTGGCAAGAAGCGAAGCACGACGGCGAGCCGACACTCGATCGGTCGGTCGGGCCGCTTCAAATGACGCTATACGGTCTCGGCAGCATGTTAGGCGCCGGCCTTTACGGGCTGATCGGTAAGGCGGCAGGCGAAGTGGGAAACGCCGTTTGGCTTGCCTTCATTGTCGCGCTCGTCGCCGCGCTGCTTACGGCCTTGTCATATGCATCGCTCGGCTCCCGTTACCCGCGCGCGGCAGGAGCCGTCTACGTGGCCCAGCGCGCTTACGGCCTCCCCCTTCTAAGTTTCATGATCGGACTGGCATTAGTGTGTTCGGGACTAACCTCGATCGCGACGCAGTCACGCGTCTTCGGCGCAAACTTTCTCGAACTCTTCGGCCTGGAAACCTTGCCTGTTGCGGCTATCGCAATCTGTTACCTGTTCGGAACAACGATGATCATCTTTCGCGGCATCCAGGAAGCCATGTGGGTGAACGTACTTTGCACCGTTGTATCGATCGCAGGCCTGCTTCTCGTCGTAGCGGTGGGGCTGCCCTATTGGGGCTCGGTCGATTACCTCGATACACCGCCTGTCGCTGACGGCGACCTGACCTTCTTGATTGTCATTCAAGGAGCCGTGCTCGCTTTCTTTGCGTTTATCGGCTTCGAGGACATGTACAACGTCGCTGAAGAAGTGCGCGAACCCGAGAAGACCATCCCAATCGGGCTTATCTCGGCGATGCTGATTGCCGCCATTATCTACATCGCCGTGGCCATTACGGCTGTGTCCGTGGTTTCTTGGGATGAACTTGCGGCAGCGCCCGGCCCTATTACAGCGGTGATGGAGCGTGCTGCGCCAATTGTTCCGCCAATTCTGTTCACAGCCATTACGATCTTCGCTGTCGCCAATACAGGACTTGTCAACTTCGTCACAGCTTCGCGCCTTCTCTACGGCATGGCGCGGCAAAACCTCTTGCCAGATCATTTGGGCAAGGTTCACCGCCAACGGCGAACACCCCATATCGCGATACTGGTGCTGTTCTTGATCTTGGTGCCCTTGGCGCTGATGGGAACGATCGCTGAGCTGGCCGCAGCGACCGTCCTATTGCTGCTCACTGTCTTCGCTGTCGTGAATGGTGCACTCTTTATCTTGCAGGGACGCAAGGACGAACCGCCTGGTCGATTCGAAATTCCGCGCATCATCCCGGCACTCGGCTTCCTTGTTTGCATGGGACTGATTGTCGTGCGTGTCTTGGCCGGAGATTGGCACGCGCCGGCCATCGCTGGCGGACTGCTACTCGCCTGCTTCCTAATCTATCTGCTCATGCGACAGTTGGATCCGGACGCTATTCGCGAGATCGGCGAGGATACGGACACCTCTGAGGCTCCGACGAAGACTCCGTGAGGGTTTGTCGGCGCCAAACTTCCGGCGGCTGGCTCACTTGTTCGTTTTAGCAGCGCAAATGAGCCCCTTCCGTGCATCCCAGGCAGCCCCTGCAGATACAGTCAGCGGGGTTCGTGTTGCCACTTTCTGCCAACCAGGAACTGGTCTGTTGGCTCGACAACCGCCAAAGGCCCTATGTCTAGGCCGCGAATAACGGCCTGATCGGCCATGCAAAATCCATCAAGCGGGCCGACGCCTTGAAGAACGAGGAAATACGCCTATACTCAATTTGAGAATAGCGCTCTTCGCAACGATGGATGTCCGCCGGCCTTGAGCCGGACCTTTTTACACCCCATATATACTCATGTTGAGTATATTATAAGGAGGCCCGAAACGATGCAGTCCGTTCACATAGGAAGCCAGGAATGGGCCGCGAAAGCGCAGACCGTACTTCCGCCGGCGCTCCTTCCCGATCTTGCCTATACGCCTGATGTGGCACGCGAGACAGCTCATCTTTACGAGCGCGTCGCACGCGTGGTTCCACCTGTCGAGTGGCCTCAGTTTGCACCGTACGTAAAGGCCATCAACGACCTCAAGAAGGTACGCAATGCTGTGGTTCTGGCGCACAACTACATGACGCCGGAAATTTTCAACTGCGTCGCCGATGTGACGGGCGACTCTTTGCAGCTTGCGCGCGAGGCGGCGAAAGCGGACGCAGAGGTGATCGTTCAATGCGGCGTACACTTCATGGCGGAAACGTCGAAGCTGCTTAATCCCGACAAAAAGGTTCTGATCCCGGATAGCCGCGCTGGCTGCTCGCTAGCCGAATCGATCACCGGCGAGGACGTGCGCGCCTTGCGCGAGGCCTATCCTGGCGTCCCGGTCGTGACCTACGTCAATACGTCGGCGGACGTGAAGGCCGAGTCCGATATTTGTTGCACCTCGTCGAACGCAGTTCGCGTTGTCGAAGCGCTGGGCGCGAAACGCGTGATGATGATTCCGGATGAGTTTCTGGCCCAGTGGGTTCAGACCCAAACGGATGTGGAGATCATTACCTGGAAGGGACACTGCGAGGTGCACGAGCGGTTCACCGCAGAAGAGCTTCGCACGTATCGTGAGAGCGAGCCCGGCGTGAAGATTATCGCGCACCCCGAATGTCCGCCTGACGTGATCAACGAGTCTGACTTTACAGGCTCAACGTCTAGTATGATCAAGTGGGTCAAAGAAAACCAACCGAGCAAGGTGCTTCTCGTGACCGAGTGCTCGATGAGCGACAACGTTGCCGTCGAGGCACCGAACACGGAGTTCGTGCGCCCATGCAACCTCTGCCCTCACATGAAGCGCATCACGCTGCCGAAGATTCTCAACAGCCTCATCTTCATGAAGGACGAGGTGACCGTTGATCCCGTGTTGATCGAGCCGGCCCGCGCCGCCGTCGAGCGGATGATCAATCTCAGCCATTAAGGCAATGTTGGGCTGGCCGCCGAAAGGACAAACATGAACAAGGATTGCCTATCCGTCTCGCCCGGCGCCACGGCCGACGGCCTAGTCGTCGTCGGCGCAGGGCTTGCTGGTCTTTTTGCAGCGCTCAAACTTGCCCCCCTAAAGGTGACCGTGCTCTCGCCTACGCCAATCGGCGAAGGCGCTGCCAGTGGTTGGGCGCAAGCGGGCGTTGCCGCCGCGCTCTCCGAAGGCGACACGCCTGAAGACCATGCGGCCGACACGATCCGCGCCGGCGCTGGGCTCGTCGATGAGGCCGTAGCGCTTCTGATGGCGCAAGAGGCCCGGGCCCGCGTCGAAGATCTGCTGCGCTACGGCGTACCATTCGACAAGGACCTTGAAGGCCGGCTGACATTCGGTCACGAAGCCGCCCACCGTACGCAGCGCATTTTGCATGTGAAAGGGGACACGGCGGGCCGCGCCATTATGGGCGCAATCATCACTGCGGTTCGTCAGACACCGTCGATCACTATTTTAGAAGGCGTCTCCGCACGCGACCTGATAGTCCGAAAAGGGCGTGTCCAGGGCGTTGTTTTCGCCGCCAGGGAAGAAAATCCCGGTGAGGATGCATTTGTTCTCCCGGCACGGGCGGTTGTGCTTGCGACGGGCGGCGCCGGGCACCTCTATTCGGTCACCACAAACCCGGTCGAGGCACGCGGCGAAGGCGTCGCCATCGCAGCTCGCGCAGGGGCTGCGATCGCAGATGCGGAGTTCGTACAGTTTCATCCGACCGCAATCGATATTGGGCGTGATCCGGCACCCCTTGCTACAGAGGCCCTGCGAGGCGCAGGCGCGCTTCTGATCAACGGCAAAGGAGAGCGCTTCATGCGCGCCGTACACGACGATGCGGAACTTGGCCCGCGCGACGTGGTTGCGCGCGCCGTACACCGCGAAGTGGTCGGTGGACGGGGTGCCTTTCTCGACTGCCGCCCAATAGGGCCCGGCATATCAGAGGCGTTTCCCACAGTCGTCGCGACCTGTCGGTCGGCCAACATAGATCCCGCTCGCGAGCCGATACCGGTTGCGCCGGCGGCCCACTACCACATGGGCGGCATTCTCGTGGATGTGCAGGGCCGCAGCACCGTCGATGGATTATGGGCTTGTGGCGAGGTGGCATCGACTGGCGCGCACGGCGCAAACCGCCTGGCGTCCAACTCGTTGCTAGAGGCCGTCGTTTTTAGCGCCCGCGCCGCTAAAGACATCTCTACAGCGCCACTGCCCGCGCCCGCGGGTAGCCTTCATACTGTTGGGCGCGGCAACGCGGAAAAACATCGCAGTGAGTCCGCTGAGCGCACGCTTCGGGAGACCATGTCTGCCCATGTCGGGGTCGTTCGCGATGCGGAAGGGCTGTCCGAGGCTTTGCGTACAATTATTGCGCTTGAACGGGACAACGAGGGTGACCCGCAACTCGAGAATATGCTGACCACTGCCAAGTTCGTCGCAACGGCTGCCTTCGCACGTACCGAGAGCCGTGGCGCAAATTTCCGCGGCGATTACCCCGCAGCCGACGACGCGTTGGCGCAGCGGCGTGTCTTGACCCTTGACCAAGCTGACGAGATCGCCCGCAAAGCCGCCGGTGTCGTCAGTCCGCCACGGCTGCGCATCGTTAGTCAGCGCTAGGCACTTTTGCGCCGACGCGGCCATCGCATTTGGAAGGTACCCTCATGAAGATGTCGGAGCCGATAGCGCCGCCCCCCAGGCACCTGCTGGCAAAAGCTGTGCGCGAGGCCATTGATGAAGATCTGGGATTGGCGGGCGATGTCACCACGGACTCGATCATTCGAGCAAATGCGGCCGGTGTAGCCTCGATCGTCGTCCGCGAGCCCGCCCGTGTCGCTGGCCTAGACCTTGCGGAGATTGCGTTCCGCATGCTCGATCCAGATGTGGTTTTCGAAAGGCTTGTGGAAGATGGTGCCTCTGCCGATGCGGGTGCTGCAATTGCGCGCGTCAAGGGCACAACACGAGCATTACTCACCGTCGAACGGACGGCGCTGAATTTTCTGGGTCGTCTTTGCGGTATCGCGACACTAACAGCTGGCTACGTCACCGCTGTCGAAGGCACCGGCGCGAGGATCGCTTGCACGCGCAAGACAACTCCCGGCTTACGAGCGCTTGAGACGTATGCGGTGCGTTGCGGGGGCGGCTTTAGCCACCGCTTCGGTCTCTATGACGCCATTCTGGTCAAGGACAACCACATAGCTGCTGCTGGCGGGATTGAAGCAGCGCTCACGGAGTTGCGCACCCGCGTCGGTCACACGCTTAGGATCGAATTGGAAGTAGATACGTTGGATCAGCTGCGCGAGGCGCTGACCTTCCCGATTGACATCGTCTTACTCGACAATATGGATATTCCGACCCTGAGAGAGGCCGTGGCAATCGCCAAGGGCAAAGTGCTTACGGAAGCGTCAGGCGGGGTCTCGTTGCAATCGGTCGCAGAAATCGCTCAGACAGGCGTCGACCTGATTTCAGTCGGCGCCCTTACTCACTCGCCGCGTAACCTAGACTCATCACTGGAGTGGGAGCCGCAGCACTAGTGCCGGTGACGGCGTCGGTTACCGCCTGAACTGCCCAGGCAAGAGACGTCGTCGGCATGCGACTTCCCTCATCGCCGTCCGTCGCCAACCCAGTTTCTTCGTCGAGCGCCGCCTCGACCGTGTAGGGCTGTTCTCCACGCTTCTTGTAGAAGATGTGGCGGCCGATCTTGTCGATCCTATTCATACGGTAAGCCCAACGCGGTCGGACGTAGTCGGCATGATAGAAGGTGGAGTACCCGACTTCCGGCAGCCAATGCTCGCCCGCCATAAAGCTCTTTGCGAGAGTTTTTGCCTTAGCCCACTGGCCCTTGTCCCGTGGATTGTCGGAATGTCCGTCGCACGTAAAGGAGAACTGGCAGCCCTTGCGGTGCTGACCTTGGTAGACCACACCACAAATCGTTTGCGGGAATTTGGGGCTACGCACGCGGTTCAATATTACCTGCGATACTGCGATCTGACCCTTTAGCGGCTCACCGCGCGCCTCGAAATAGATGGCCGTTGCCAAACAGTGCCGTTCGCGCTCTTCGAACTCAGCCTGCGTCTCACCCTTGTACCGGAACTTCAAAGCCTCTTTGGACGGACGATATGCAATGTCGTAAGGGTCGGGACGGTATCCATCGATCTTATAGTCTGCATTGAAGAGCGCCGCATAACCCGCTGTCGGTAGAACCGCACGCCCCATCCCTGCGTGTTTCGACTGATCATGGGAGACGGTCTGGAGACGACCATCCTGCTTTCCCTTGACTGCGTTTCCGCCAAGCATCGCCGAGAAGCCCGGGATTGAAGGCATTTTCGCAAGGCTTGCCATGACGGACGGCCTTGCTGGCCGAGACGCAGATAGCGCGAACCGATCGGCCCGCGGCCCCTTACCGTCTTCATAGAAAAGACGCGAAGCCGCCGTCGAGACTTCCCGCGGCCGCGTGTCGTCCTCAGTTCGAATTGCAGTGGATACAGTTCCAGGAGCAGGCAAGAACAACTCAACCTCGGCGCCGAAAAGGCTGCCATAGGCGGCTGCGTAACCCGCACCGATGCAAGGGAGTGATACAAGCGCAGCGGCGGCGTACCACATCCGACGGAACGAGCGTCGGCTCATCATCCCTCCTGGTCCCCGTACGGTCGGCTTGCCAGTTGCCCGCCTTGACGAGCGTCCCCCTGGACAGCCTCCGAAACCATTTACCCCTTCAAACGTGCAGGCAAATTGCGCGTTCCCAGGGCGTCAGCAAAATATCCCAAGCCGCTGGCTGGACGAGCGCCGACGAAACGTCAGCGTAAAACCCCCCTGCCGGATCGAGCCCGGAACCCCGTTGTTAGCCACTATTCTAGATCAATCTGTGCATATCGGCAACGCCCAACAATTTCCGCGTGGACTGGCTAACGATCCGTTACCATTGAGTTTTTCAACGCAGCCTGAGCTGCCGCGAGGCGCGCGACAGGCACGCGATAGGGTGAGCAGGACACATAGCTCAGGCCAATTTTCTCACAAAAACCAATGGTTTCCGGGTCACCACCATGTTCTCCGCAGATGCCGATCTTGAGGTCTGAGCGAACCGCGCGGCCTCTCTGGACGCCCATTTCCATGAGTTCGCCGACCGCAGCGTCGAGCGTGATAAAGGGATCGTGGTTAATGATCCCTTTGTCAGCGTACTCTCCGAGGAATCGGCCAGCATCATCACGGCTAAGCCCAAATGTCGTTTGCGTTAGGTCATTGGTTCCAAGGGAGAAAAACTCAGCCGACTCCGCAATTTCTCCGGCGACGAGGCAGGCGCGGGGCAGCTCAATCATGCACCCGACCTGAAATGCGACGCTCGTCTCGCGTTCTTTCTCGACCGCACGCGCCGTCTCTCTTATGCGATCCGTGATGATATCGACCTCTCGCTTGGTCGCGACGAGCGGAACCATGATCTCTGGTCGGACGCGATCATGAAGCTTTTGGCCGGCCTCGATCGCCGCCTCGAAAATCGCCCGCGCCTGCACGTCCACAATTTCCGGATAGGTGACAAGCAAGCGTGCCCCGCGCTGGCCAAGCATCGGATTAAACTCACTGAGAACGCCGATGCGCCTTTTGAGATGGGCAACGCTGACACCTAACGCGTCTGCTACATCAGCGATTGCTTCCTCTTCGTTTGGGAGGAACTCATGGAGTGGCGGATCGAAGAGTCGGATCGTCACCGGCAGTCCAGCCATGATCTCGAAGAGCGCGATGAAGTCTTTGCGCTGCGCCGGAAGGAGATCCGTAAGCGCGGCGCGGCGTGCCTCCATCGTCTCCGCCAGAATCATCTCGCGCATTGCGACGATGCGGTTGTCCTGAAAGAACATGTGCTCGGTACGGCATAAGCCAACGCCCTCGGCACCGAAATCTCGGGCATGGCGGGCATCCGCCGGCGTGTCGGCATTGGCTCGAACCTCCATGTGCCGCAGCTCGTCAGCCCAACTCATCAGCGTCGCGAAGTCGGGCGACAGTTCCGGCTGCCGCATAGAGACGCGCCCGTTGATGACCTTGCCGGACGAGCCGTCGATGGTAACGATATCGCCCTTGTTCAGCACAATTCCGCCCGCCTCGAGCGTTTCGCGTTCTAGGTCGATGTGAGCCGAGGCCGCACCTGCGACACACGGCCGGCCCATACCGCGTGCGACAACCGCGGCGTGGCTTGTCATGCCCCCACGCGTTGTGAGTATGCCCGCGGCCGCGTGCATGCCCTGCACGTCCTCTGGCGACGTTTCAATGCGCGCCAATATGACCGTATGTCCTTGGCTCTTCATGTGGACGGCCTCGTCCGCATCGAAAACAACCTCGCCAGACGCGGCGCCTGGCGATGCGGGCAAACCTCTCGCCAGAACTGTCATTTCAGCATGAGGGTCGAGCGCAGGATGCAGCAACTGATCCAGCTGCACGGGGTCGATCCTCATCACCGCTTCTTCCTTACTGATGATACTTTCGTTGGCCATGTCGACAGCGATCTTCAGAGCGGCCTGCGTGGAACGCTTGCCTGCCCGCGTCTGCAACATGAACAGTTCGCCGGCCTCGATCGTAAACTCAATGTCTTGCAGATCGCGGAAATGTCGCTCCAACGCGGCGCAGTTGTCCTTCAGCTTCGCAAAGGCGTCTGGCATCACCGCTTCGAGGGAAGGCTTGCCATTGCCGCTGGCCAAACTGACACTATGTGTCAGCGGCTGTGGTGTCCGTAGCCCGGCGACAACGTCTTCGCCCTGGGCATTCAAGAGGAACTCACCGAAGAGTTCATTGGCGCCCGTCGACGGATTACGCGTAAAGACGACCCCGGTGGCGCTGTTGTTGCCTTTGTTGCCGAACACCATCGTCTGGACGGTAACCGCGGTCCCCCAATCGTCCGGAATATCGTGGAGCCGCCGATAGGCGATGGCGCGTGCATTCTGCCACGAGCCGAAGACGGCGGAGATCGCCCCCCAAAGCTGATCGGCAAGGCTCTGCGGAAATCGTAAGTGCAGCTCTTTCTCGACGAGCCCTTTGAAGCGGCCAACTATCTCTATCCAATCTTCGGCCTGAACTTCCGGATCCAGCTCATAGCCTTTAAGTGCCTTGTAATTCTCAAGGATGTCCTCGAAGAGACCGTGATCGACGCCCAACACAACATCCGCATACATCTGAATGAAGCGTCGGTAGGTATCGTAGGCGAAGCGACGGTCGCCGGTGCGGCGGGCGAGACCTTCGACCGTCTCGTCATTGAGGCCGAGATTGAGAACGGTATCCATCATGCCAGGCATGGAGGCCCGCGCGCCCGAGCGGACGGATACGAGAAGCGGGTGTTCTACGTCACCAAAATGGGCGCCGGTGATCGCCGCCATTTGTTCGAGAGCTTCGTCCACCATCGGCCTTAGCTCCTCGGGAAGCTTGCGGCCATTCTCGTAATAGGCCGCACACACCTGCGTGGAGATCGTAAAGCCTGGTGGCACAGGAAGCCCGATGCGGGACATCTCGGCCAGGTGCGCACCTTTGCCTCCGAGGCTGTCCTTGTCCGCGGCAGAGCCGTCGGCGGTTCCCCCGCCGAAGCTGTACACCCATTTGGGCGCCTGTTCCGCCATTCCGGCCTCGCCTCCTGTCATGCTTCTTTGATTGCTCCGCCCGCACCCCTTTTAGCGCGGGCAGTGCATCGCACACAAACGCGCAAGAAGGGAAAGACAGCTGCACACGTCTCGAGACGTAGCGCCGACAGTACCAACTCAAGAACGTATCGGACGCCGCCCCTTTGCGCTCCAATGGGCGAGAAAATCGCCCCCGGGGATGATCCGGCTGTTCGGCGGCACGGAGACGCCGTAGGTCCAGGCCTGAAGCCTGCCGCCGCCGATCAGCGCAACCTCGAGCGCAACTCTCTCATAGTCTGGGCCGCCTTCCTCGTAGGCGTCGATCTCCGCCAGCAGCCGGTCTCCCGGCGGCAGAGCAAACACATCGCCAAGAACCTTGGTCGATGCGTCTTCGTCGAAAATCGCCGCAGGATACCAGCCCATGTCGTAGAGCATCCCGGGAACGCGAGCGCGCCCGACATGGCGCGACTGAGCCGAGAGACGCTGTGCCATGGGATGATTACTCCCGCGACGCAGTGTGCCGTAGACAAAGAGGTGTTCCGGATCTATTCGCTGCGCCAGTGATGACACCATTCAGCCCGCGATCTTTGAGAAATCGGCGACGGTCTTCGTCGTGTTGCGGATACGATTGAGGAGCCGCAAGCGGTTCTCGCGCAATTTTGGGTCATCCACATTGACGGTGACCGAATCGAAAAACGCATCGACGGGTGCGCGCAACTTCGCCATGGCGGTCATCGCCGCTTCGAAATTCTCACCATCGATCGCTTTCGCCGCCGCTCTGTCGACCTCGTCCACGGCCTTGGCGAGCGCCTTCTCCTCCGGTGCCTCCAGGAGAGTGGCGTCAGGCGCTTCGTCGTAGGACCTTTTGTCCTTCTTCTCCTCGATGCGAAGAATGTTTGCCGCACGCTTCGTGCCTGTCAGTAGGTTTGCGCCATCGTCCGTGTCGAGGAACCGGCCAAGCGCTTCGACACGCCGCACGATCATTAGGAGATCGTCGCCACCAAGCGCAAAGACGGCATCCACCAGGTCGTGCCGCGCGCCTTGATCACGCAAGTAAATTTTCAGACGGTCGGCGAAAAAGTCGAGAAGGCTTCGCGCTACCGTGTCCTTACTCTCGGTAGACTCAGGAAGTTGCGCCTGAACTACCGGCAGCAACGGTAGACGCACGTTGTTCTCAAGCACGATCCGAATCACGCCGAGCGCCGCACGCCGCAACGCATAGGGGTCTTTCGAGCCTGTGGGTTTTTCGTCGATGGCCCAAAAGCCGACTAGCGTATCGAGTTTGTCCGCAAGCGCTACGGCAATGGACACCGGCGCCGTTGGCACTTCGTCCATGGGCCCGATAGGCCTGTAGTGATCCGCAATGGCATTCGCGACCGCGGGGCGCTCGTCCTGATCGAGCGCGTAGTACCGGCCCATGATTCCCTGCAGTTCGGGGAACTCGCCGACCATGTCGCTGACAAGATCGGCCTTAGCGAGGATGCCGGCCCGCTCTGCGTCGTCCGGGTCTGCACCGATGATCGGCGCAAGCTCTCGGGCAAGATGGAAAATGCGCTGAATCCGCTCGTACTGCGTGCCGAGCTTCTCATGGAACGTGATGTCCCTGAGCTGTGGCACCCGCGTCTCGAGCGGGATCTTGAGATCTTGATCGAAGAAAAACTTCGCGTCAGCCAGGCGCGCCGCTATCACGCGTTCATTGCCTTGCGTGATGGAGGTGCCGCCATCCTCCGCTTCGAGATTCGCAACAAGCACGAAGCGGTTGGCAAGCTCGTCGCCTTTCGAGACGGCGAAGCACTTTTGGTGCGCTCTCATGAAGGTGGCGAGCACTTCGGGCGGGACCTTCAAGTAACTCTCGTCGAAGCTCCCGAGGAGCGGCACAGGCCACTCGGTCAGCCCTGCATTCTCCGCGAGGAGTCCGACATCCTCGACGAGTTCGAAGCCATGCTCATGGGAGCGGGCTTGCGCCGCGTCCAGAATGGCCGAAGCCCGCACATCGCTATCGAGAATAACAAAGGCCTTGCGGAGCTTCGCTTCATAGTCGGCGAAGTCCTTTACGGCGAACCGGTCAGGCGCCATGAAGCGATGGCCGAATGTGGTGTTGCCGCTCTTGATGCCGTCGACGTCGAAGTCAACGACCTTGCTGTCGAGCAGACACAAGATTGTATGCAGTGGACGGACCCATCGGAGTTTGCCAGTGCCCCAGCGCATCGCCTTTGGCCAGGGAAAAGTCCGCACAATCTCCGGAACGATCTCGGCGACGACCTCGGCAGCTTCGCGTCCCGGCTGCTCGATGAGCGCGACGTAGTAGTTGCCCTTCTTGTCCTCGCGTACCTCAGCTTCATCCACAGAACGAAGCCCTGAGGATTTCAGAAAACCTTCGATCGCTTTATCTGGCGTGCCGACACGAGGGCCTTTGCGCTCATCCTTTACGTCAGGCGAGCGCTTTGGCAGGCCCTCGACGACTGCGGCTAGTCGGCGCGGCGTGGCGTACGTTCTGATCTCATCGAAATCGAGACCTGCCGCTTTGAGCTTTTCGCCCAACATGCGCGCCAGATCGTCCCGAGCACGCTTCTGCATTCGGGCTGGGATCTCTTCCGAAAGAAATTCGAGCAAAAGTTCAGACACGGCCGGCTCCATGGCCTTCAGCCGCGGGCGCACCTCCTGCTTCCGTCTTAAGCCAAGCCGCGCAGCATGCCTTTGCGAGATCACGCACGCGTAAGATATAGGCTTGGCGCTCCGTGACGGAAATCACGCCGCGCGCATCGAGAAGATTGAAGATATGAGACGCCTTGATGGCTTGATCGTAAGCCGGCAGGACCATCAAGTGCCGCTCTCCGTTTGCACCCGCCGCAAGCAGCGCCTTGCACTCGGCCTCTGCATCGCGGAAGTGATTGAAGAGTGTCTCGGTATTCGCATGCTCGAAATTGTGCCGGGAGTACTCCTGTTCCGCCTGCAAGAAAACATCGCCGTAGGTGACCTTGGCGTCCGCTTCGCCACCGTTGAAGTTGAGATCGTAGACATTGTCGAC
>NZ_JBZMXT010000046.1:0-18731 GCF_058506495.1 Methyloceanibacter sp.
GGCTGCTTGACCTGGATCGCACCACTCTGACCCGCAACCTTCGGATCATGGAGCGTGAAGGGCTTATTGCCGTGGGATCCGGGAAGGACGCTCGCTCGAAGATCGTCACCCTTTCGGCAAAGGGCAGGTCGCGCCTTAGTCAGGCAACACCGCTATGGCGTAGCGCTCAGGCCAAGATCCTGAAACGCTTCGGTCGAAATCGCTGGGACTCCCTTAGGCTTGAGTTGCAAGAGATACGCGACGCCGCAGACACCTAAAATTTTTTGCAGCATAACGTGTATATACACTAATGTGGAAGGAGAATGTCATGAAGAAAACTATTGCAAACAACGTGGTAGCAATCACCGGCGCATCAAGCGGTATCGGACGCTCAACGGCACTCGCTTTTGCCGGTGAGGGCGCGAAGTTGGCTCTTCTATCCCGTTCCCGTTCCAAGCTTGAGGCAGTGGCGCAAGAAGTCCGCAAGCGCGGTGGTACTGCGCTCGTCGTGCCAACAGATGTTTCCTCACCGGAGTCGGTTCAAGCGGCCGTTGATAAGGTCGTCAGTGAATACGGTCGTATCGATGTCTTCTTCAATAATGCTGGCAAGTCCTTCGTCGGCCGGGCTGACAGCGTCGACTTCGAGGACAAGACGCGAGAGATGTTCGAGACGGATTACCTTGGAGCGGCGCGAATGGTTCGAGCAGTGCTGCCCATCATGAGACAGCAGCGGTCTGGCCATATTCTGAATATGTCCTCCGTCGTCGGCAGGAAGGCCTTTGCTGGCTTCGGCGGGTATTCCAGCATCATGCATGCCATCGATGGCTATACGAGCGCACTCCGCCAAGAGCTGAAGGGCACCAACATTCATGTGTCGACGATTCACCCGGCGCTGACCCAGACCCCCTTGTTGGCTGATGCGCGGCCTGAGGATATGCCGCCGGCGTTTCGATCGTTGTCGCCGATACCTGTCGAACAGGTTGCGCGAGCGGTTGTTAGAGGCATACGTCGGAACTCGGCGAGAATTGTCGTCCCTTGGCAACCACGGCTGTTGATGTTTGCTGAGGCAATCTCTCCGCGGTTCGGCGACCTGTTCGTCGAACTTTTGCAGAACCGCGTCTTCGGTCGAGTTTCAGGAACGTTCCGTGGGACGACTTACCAACACGAGCTTGGTTGAGGTGGTTGCCTGCCAGTGCTTCGCTCCCCGGGGCGCCTGAGAAGGTAGCCCCGGCTCTTGCACCAGCGATTTGCAGGCTTGGCGGAATGGGCGGATGAGGTGTCTCGTATTAACGCTGCCTGTCCAGAGAATGACCCGCCAGCATCGCGGCGGGTCATCCGGGTTCGGCGTAATTGTCGTGCTAGTTGTCGCCGTCTTGGCGGTCTTCTCGGGCGTCTTGCCGGCCTTCTTGCTTCGCATCGCGCTTGTCCTTTCCGACAAGCCCTTCTTCCTGTCGGGCATCCTGTCGAACGTCGCGTCTATCCTGCCGCCGCTCCATGCCCTGGGTTTCGGCAAGCATCTGGTAGGAAGCTCCATGCGTCTTGGTCTTCTCATACTCAACTTGCATGGCAAAGCTTGAGCCGGCCGAAACGCTGATTGCTGCGGCGATTGCAATTGTGCTCCAGGATTTCTTGTTCATGGGGGATCTCCCTATCTCTAGTGTTGTTGCTCTGTTGCCTCGTGCCCCGTGAGAAGCAGTCGCACAGAGACAGATCAACGAATTCGAAAGGGTGGGGTTCCAGCCACGGCCAATGCCGGTTCGCGAGCGTCCGTCATCAGAGCGCCAATGCTCGAGTTACTGGTGACGTCCCATCAGGCCAACGGATTGGCTCTATGGTCAGACGCGAGCGCGGCTCCCAGCGTGCGTTGAGAGCTAATAGTAGCTGACTTCACGTACGCCGATCTCAGCTTGATGGTCACGACCAAAGGCCACAACACCAATCGATTTGATGGCTTCAGGCTTTGGTGTCCTTCGAAGGAACCGGCTGGAAGGCTTGAAGGCTTTGAATGGCAAACGCACCTCAGACCACTCCTTTGTGGCGTCGAAGCCAGCTTGGTAGTACTGCCAGGGCATAAGAGTGCCGCCGGTCCGCAGGTGTACGAAGTAGCGCTGGTCATTTCCGTAGACGACTAGGCGTAGACCCACTGCATCTTGGGGGAGCGCCCGAGGTAGTTCCATCCGGAACTGGATAAACCCGCCGTTGTTTGCTGTGCTAACACGCCCTGTCATGCGGGCGTAGGCGTCTCCTTCGCCATAAACAAACTCAACCCGTCCAGTGGAGACTCCACCCATAACCGTGTCAGCGATAAACTGCCACCGGGCCTCAGGTTGGCTTTCAAAGTCCTCGATCATGACATCTTCGGCCAGCGCTACATGCGAGGCCCACACTGCTATGGCCGTCAGCAATATTGTCAATCTCATGTAACGTCCGCGTTCCAGTCCTTCGCGTGAATGCAGGCAAGCGCCACTTCGGCGGCGTCTAGCGAGCCTTGCGCGGGTACTCGAAAGGTCTGATGCAGAAAGGTTCCTCTTCGACAGAAGCCTTTCGTTTCACCTGAGCAGCCCTCCGTTTTCGTGCTTGTACATTCTGGCTCCGAACCTCGCTTCGTGCTTCGTCTAGCTTGGGGTCTCGAGTTTCGGCGTGCCCGACAAACGCAAGCGACAGCAGGATGCAACCTGCGACGAGCAGTGTCGCTCTTTGTAAGCCGAAAGTAAGCACCTTGTACCTCCTAGGTTGTCTCGCTTGGGACCGGCGGAGTGTAGCAGTATTGGCTCGCGGGCCAACTCGGGCGACCAACAAAAGCGCAGCCTCAGGACCGTTGATGAGGGCCGCCGAGATTGCGCGTCACCGACCTTTGATCTGAAGCAAGGTCTCGTCTGGTTTGGTCCGACAGTCTTGGTCAATGTCAAACGCCTTGTCCGAAAGACAACGCCTATGCCGAGTGCCCATGTATTTCTCATTGTGATGGGGCTGCTAATCGCGCTTCCGGTCGCTGCTTGCTGCGAAGATACGCCGCCCAACACAGATGTGGCCCCACATACCACCGCCGGCCAACGGCCCCTTGGTCTTGAGAGCGCCTTGGAAAGTCTTGACGTCGACCAAAGACAGCGGATGCGGCGGTTTTCAGCGTTTAGGGACGGAAATGTTCCCGAGGAATATATGAATGCAGAGAATACGGTGGGCTACACGGTCCGGGGTATTGTGGAGGGTGGCAAACTCTATGCGGTCCACTGCCGACAATGTCACGGCAGGTTAGGCCTAGGAAACGGAGATCTCTCTCAAGCTCTAAAGCCCTCTCCGGCAATGCTCGCGTATTTGGTGGGCCAGTCGTTCGCCATAGATCAGTACCTTTTATGGAGTATCGCTGAAGGCGGGAAGCCGTTCGGCACTTCGATGCCCGCATTCAAAGATCAGCTGTCAGAGGAGCAGATCTTCGCGGTCGTGGCTTATCTCCGCGCCTCACTTCCAGACCTCGAGGACTCACCCGCCTCAACCCGTGAGACTGGCACGCCGGGGGCAGATGAGCCGGATCCTGAGACCTATGACATCGATTAGATGTGCATCGAGCACCAACAGATCTGAGACTGAAGACAGGTTGTAGGTTTGAAGTTGAGTCGGTCATTCGACCAACGAGTCCGCAGAAGGAGATAGGCGTTGAACTGGTGGACGCATTTTCTTCGGGAAGAGCGCCTAGCGCACGCCACTCCCGATATGCTCACTATGGAAGAGCTTGTGACCCTTCAGGCCACGCTGCTTGGGAAGATGATGGTGGTCAATGGAGCGCTTCATCGGCGCTATGAGGAGGCTCTCACATCACTTGAGCAAGGGCCGTCGGCCAATGAGGCCCGCAATTCGCTCGTGAAGGCTGAAAAGCATATAGAGGCGCTGAATCGCATTCTACGCGATGAACTGACACTCGTTTTGAGTGACGAGCAGAGCAACAGCATCGATGGTGCAGACGACGATCGCGCCTAGTTCAATTGAAAATGGTTGTCGGTCCGCTATGGCCCCGTTGCTGACATACGGGGTCGAAGCAACGCACACTAACCACCCCCAACGCCCGAGGGAAGTTACGTAGTCTCTGAGTGTTGAGAGCGGACATGGCGGTTGGGCGGAGCAATGCGATGTTGGAAATCGAGTGTATTTGGGAGTGCGATGATGGTCTAGGCGAGACGCCGATTTGGGTTGCCGAAGAAGCCTCAGTCTATTGGGCGGATCATGTTGGACCCGCAATCGATCTGGCTGGTTCGCGGCGTCCGTCAATTCATAGGTTGAATGTCGAGACCGGGCAACGCACAACCTGGCCAATGCCGGAACAGGTCGGGTCTTTTGGGCTCCGACCTGGGGAGGGTTGGTTTGCGGCGCCAATTCCGGTTTCTGCACCATCGATCTCAGAACCGGTGAATTCGATAAAGTCATCGATCCGGAGCCGGATAAGCCGCACAACCGGCTCAACGACGGGAAGATCGACGGTCGCGGACGGTTTTGGTGCGGAAGTATGAACACAAAGCTGACTACCAAAGCGGCGCACATCCATTGCCTCGAGCTCGACTTCACGTGCCGTGAGGCCGACGAGGATTTTTCCTTCGTCGTTAGCAATGGGATCGCCTTCGATCCGCAAGACACGCGGATATATTTTGGCGAGACCTTCGGGGGGCATGATTTACGTTTTCGACTTTGATATTGACAATGGCTGCATATCCAACCGTCGGCCGTTCTTTTCTGTCGAAGACCGCAAGCCTGCAATTGTCGACGGCGCCACAGTCGATAGCGAAGGGTACTATTGGTTTGCGTTGAATCTAGGTGGCAAGATTCTGCGCGTTGATGCGAATGGCCGACTTGACCGGGAGATTCACATGCCAGTCCGCAGTCCCACTTGCGTTGCGTTCGGCGGAAAAAACTATGAGACGCTTTTTGTCACGTCGCAGCGGTCTTTTTTGAGCAGCGCTGAGCTCGCCCGAGATCCGAAGCCCGGTAGTCAATTTGCCATCCATGATCTTGGCGTTCGAGGTCTACCTGAGCCGCAATTCGGTTCCTAAACGGAGCTGAAGAAAAGCACGTTTGCTGCAATCCGGTTTGCACCCCCAAGCTGCCATGCCTCGCCTCGGCATTGAGGTCCGCGAAGTACCTGAACGAAGCCAACTCGGGACAAACCAGTTGTTTTCTTACTCCTCAGCGCTCTCATCGGTATCCCATTTCCTCAGCGCGTTGCGGACGAGCTCTCGAAAGCGGCCATCCTCGGTCAGGTCCGTGATGCCTTTGCCAAACTGAGAAGAGAGAGCGACGCAAGGAGACTTTTTTGAGAAAGCTACGAACAGCTCCTCGGAAACTAGCTCCGGCTCCAATGGCTGAATCTGTTCGCCAAGGCCGAGCCGCGCTAGCTCTGCGGTCGCCGGATAGAAGCCTGCGATTACGTAGTCGGCGTCGCCTGACATAAGCGCATCGAAAGCGGCCTGGAGTCCGGCCACTCGTGTAACGGTGAGTTTATCCTTCAGGAAGGCGTCGAATGTCGTTCCGAAACTTTCGCCTTCAGTCGCAATACCCATCTTGCCAATGAGATCGTCCTGTCCCTGGAACTCGAACGTCTGGTCGCTTGCGACAAAAATCTGGACTGGATCGTAAACGAACGGCGGGTCGACGTATTCGAGATACTCGTTCCGTTCGTCGTTGTAATATACACCAATGATCATGTCGGCGTCGCCGGCACGCGTTGCTGACTGCGCGTCGGACCACGAGCCCATGTATCTCGATTCAAACGGTATCTGGAGCTTCTCAGCGATCTCTCCGATCAACAGCGGCGCCGCACCGCTGATAAGGCTGCCGTCTTTGTAAGCCATCACGGGATAGTCCGGATGGCCGGTCGCAACGATCTTGGTGCAGCTATCTTCGGCTCGCGCCGCATCCGCGAACAACATGGCGGCCAAAAGCAAGCTCAGGCCGAAGCCTCTTTTCATATCATGCATCCTCCAACAAATCGCTCTTCTCACGACGCGCTACGTAGCTTATCCGGGATCTATTCTGCGGTCATTGCCTAACGAGGCGATATGCCCGCTTTGGGTCAAGACTAACACCGGCAGGCAACCTCGGGACTCCAGTTTGCAGCCTTAACCTGACTTCCTCGACCTCTTAGTTGACGCCTACGTGACACGAAGCTTGCATGTCGAAGTCCATTTGAGTGCGCAGGTTTAGGATTCAGAGCTTGGACTGGATGAAGGGTTACATGACAGCCTCGCTCTGATCGGGTTGGAGAAGACTGGTACTTTTCCCTGCCTCTTGGGCAGCCTGCTGCTCGCTGCTGTTCTAGCAATAGTCCCGATCAGTTCGTCGAACACCTTAGTGCGTTCTTGGTTGCATCTAATGCCGACGATTGCTCGTGGCGCATCGGGGCCAAGAGTGGTCCCGTGCTGATCTCGGCAGCCGTGCGTGATAGATAAGAAAGCGGTGGCTTGGTAAACGGGATCCGGTTTATCCATGAAGGCAGCCGCGAAACCCCGGGAGTAAGCATGCAGCTGAACCGTCGTCAGCTTGTTGGATCGATTGCCATTGGAAGCCTTTCGGCGCTCGTTCCGAAATTTGTTCGAGCACAGGTTGCCCCGCTCACCAGGACGATTCCGTCCTCAGGCCAAGCACTGCCTATCGTCGGGCTGGGCAGTTGGATTACTTTCAATGTCGGCGACGATCCTGTAGCGCGCCACTCCAGTGCCGAAGTCATGCGGGCATTCTTCGATTGCGGCGGTCGTATGATCGATTCCTCCCCCATGTACGGATCCGCACAGGAAGTCATTGGTTACTGCTTGCGAAAGACCGGCAACGCAGCGAACGTTTTTGCGACGGATAAAGTTTGGATAGCCAATGGCGATGAGGGGCCAGAGCAAATCGAACGAACGCGTGCACTTTGGGGGATCGATCGTTTCGACCTATTGCAAGTGCACAATCTTGTGGCCTGGGAAGCGCACCTAGATACGCTCAAGGCTATGAAGGATGAAGGGAAGCTGCGCTATGTCGGTATTACCACGTCGCATGGTCGCCGTCATGACGAGCTCGAGGACATCATGCGCAAACATGAGCTCGACTTTGTCCAGCTCACTTACAACATCGCCGACCGACAGGTGGAGGACCGTCTGCTTCCCCTCGCGCAAGAGAAGGGTGTTGCCGTTATTGCCAATCGCCCATTTCGCCGAAAGGAACTGATCCACCGCTTCGAAGAGGAGAAACTCCCCGACTGGGCGGGTGAGATCGGCGCTGCGAGCTGGGCGCAATTCCTTCTAAAGTTCGTAATCGCGCATCCTGCCGTAACGTGCGCCATACCTGCGACCACAAGAGTGGATCACGTCTGCGAAAATCTTGAGTCAGCGCGTGCCCCTCTTCCCGATGAAGAGATGCGCCAGCGCATGGTCGCTTACATTCGTGAGCTCTGATGTCCGAGTGGTGGGCGTATCAGCTATCGGACCTGCTCATGTTTGCGCCGCAGACATATTATCGGCTGTTTGAGCTCTACAACACGAGTCTCTGGCCGGTGCAGGTCTTGACGCTCGCCGCCAGCGTAACGACGGCGATCTTGATGTTTACAGGACCCCGTTGGCGGGGGCGGGTCATCGCCTCTCTTTTGGCTCTCTTCTGGTTATTCGTCGCCTGGGGTTACTTCATCGGCCGCTACGCGGCGATAAATTTGGCAGCCCCGTACTTTGCGCTGGGTTTCCTCGTACAGGCTTGCTTGCTGGCCTTGGTCGGGCTAGTTGGCGGGCATATCACATTCGATGGTGCCAGGACTTTAATCGGGAAGACAGGGATCGCCTTGTTCTTCTTCGCGCTCGTTTTTCAACCCTTGATCGGACCCCTACTTGACAGAGAGTGGTCGGGCATGGAGCTGCTCGGCTTGGCGCCTGATCCCACGGTGGTTGGTACTCTTGGGGTTCTCCTCGCGGCGGACCGGGTTCGTTGGGAGCTTTTTGTGATTCCCGTTTCGTGGTGCGCCATTACCGGGGCAACCTTATGGGTCATGAAGTCACCGGAGGCGCTCCTCATGCCCTTGATCGGCCTCTCGGCTCTTGTTCTCAGTGCCTATAAGAGTTTGACGCTCCGTCGCGAGCTTGCGGGTGATTGGAAAAACGACCGATGCTAGCCCTTTGGTAGGGGTATCTATCCAAGTCTCTGTCGCTTTACCCTGCGGCAGGTCATCCGAGTGATTTACTACCCGCTACGTCTCTCGGCTCATGGCCGCTTGCAGGGCAAAAGCAGACGTGGCAAATCCGGCTGATGAAGTTATTAAGGGCTGAGCCCAGCCAATGCTTGGATTTTTGTCGCTAACTGTCGAGGGAACACGCTAGTCAGCGTTGTACAGATCAATGGCCGAAGTCACACCATTCACGCCGATTGCCTCGACCATCGGAGGCGCGATAATTGGGCTCGCCGCCGTTCTGCTCATGCTCTTCAACGGGCGGATTGCCGGCATTAGCGGGATATTGGCCCGGCTATTTCCCCCGTACGCGGGCTCAGACATGGCTGGCGCGGCAGCGTTCATAGCAGGGCTCATCTTGGCACCAATTTGCTACTCGATTGCGAGCGGTGCGCCAGTGGCTCAGACGGTATCGAGCAACGTGGTGCTGATGGCCGTTGCAGGTCTGCTCGTTGGATTTGGCACGGTTTATGGCGGTGGCTGCACGAGCGGGCACGGAGTCTGTGGCCTTGCACGCCTCTCGCGACGTTCACTTGTGGCAACGGTTGTCTTTATGGTCGCCGGCTTTGCCACTGTGTTCATCGTGCGACATCTAATCGCGGATTAAGAGCAATGTTGCGTGTCACGATCAGCTTCATCGCAGGACTTCTGTTTGGTCTCGGCCTCGTCATCGGCGGCATGGCCAATCCCGCCAAGGTCCAAAATTTCCTCGACGTATTCGGAACGTTTGATCCGAGTCTGGCCTTTGTGATGGGCGGGGCTTTGGTGGTCACTTTTTTTGGCTATCGATTTGCCTTTCGTCACCCTTCGCCCCTATCAGGCGAACCGTTTCATTTGCCGACGGCAACAGAACTTGAGCCTCGGCTAATCATCGGGCCAGCCCTATTTGGCGTAGGGTGGGGATTGTCCGGCTTTTGTCCCGGTCCAGCGATCACGTCGCTGTCACTGATGGCTACGGGCACACTTGTGTTTGTTGCGGCAATGCTCGCTGGTATTGGTTTGGCAAGATTTACCCTGCAGAAACATGCGCCCAAACGCCTGGAGGCCAGAGGAGGCAAGGTATGATCTTCCGTCAGCTATTTGAACCGGTCTCAAGCACCTACAGCTACATCCTTGCCAGTCGGAAGGGTGGCGAAGCGCTTATCATTGACCCTGTCCTAGAGAAGGTCGACCGCTATCTACAGCTCTTCGACGAACTAGATGTAAAGCTCGTCAAGGCGATCGACACACATCTCCATGCAGACCACATCACAGGCTTGGGAGCCCTGCGCGACCGGACACTCTGCGTGACTGTTATGGGCGAGCAAACGCAGGCAGACGTGGTGTCCATGCGCGTTAGTGATGGCGACACGGTCGACATTGAGGGACTTCAACTTGGCGTCATTTATACGCCGGGCCATACTGATGATTCTTACAGTTTCACTTTGCATGATCGAGTCTTCACCGGGGATACGCTGCTGATCCGCGGTACTGGACGCACCGACTTCCAGAATGGTGACGCACGGGCGCAATATGACTCCATCTTCAATCGCCTCCTGAAGCTACCTGACGATACGCTTGTCTATCCGGCACACGACTACAAAGGCGAGACAGTCAGTACGATCGCTGAAGAGCGAGCATTCAATCCCCGACTGCAGGTGACGACAGTCGATGAGTACGTTGACCTCATGAGTAAGCTAAATCTGCCAGATCCGAAGATGATGGACGTCGCTGTGCCGACAAATGTGCGGGTGGGGCTTTCGCAAGATGAGGTTGCCAAGCGTGGCTGGGCTCTGAAGGCACCCGAGCTCGCTTCTCAGTTGAAAAAAACAGATATCGCCCTCGTTGACCTCCGCGAAGACCGTGAGAGAAACAAGTCTGGCGAAATCCCCGGGTCGCTGCATGTGTCCTATAACGGGCTCGCTGATGCGCTCAAGCCAGGCGGTGTGCTGCGCGAGCTGGGGTCCACGAAGCCGCTGGTTTTCTATTGTGCTTTCGGCGAACGCTCGGCCATGGCTGTGCAACGCGCGCGAGACGCGGGGCTTGCGAGTGCTCGGCATCTGGAAGGCGGCTTTTCAGCATGGCAGAAGGCCAAAGATTTAGGTCCTGCGGCCAAATGAGGGAGCTGCCGAGATCTTCGGCCCGGTGGCGGCTGGCTGACGCATCGAGGGACGTCCGCTGACGTCTCGTTGCGACCTCATAAGCCCCCCCGAATAGCGCCCGCCCGCAGTCACTACCACGGCGATAGAGGCAGCTCGCTACTTAACAAATCTAAAGCGCCGATTGAGACGACCGCTCTATCGGGTATAGCAATCGCCGATCAGCACGAACTTCTGGTTGGCGCCACTGGTGATCACTGAACTCCATCGCTTAAGCGCATCTGCTTTATCGACCAGCTCGTTGAAGACCTGCAGCTTTAGTTTTTTCTTACCCTCATTGACTTCGAACGCGTACAGCTCGTCGTTCTCTGGTTGCACTGTTTTGATGCGCTCTTCGTACTTTGTCGCTTTGTTGATGTGCTTCACACGCGCGAAGTCGGCGAACTTGTCGGGACCAGACATGGGGATTTCGAGGGCCATATAAGGCTTGCCCCGATACGTGACATAGTCGCAGTAGAGCACGCTACCTTGAGCTTTCGCAGCGGAAGCAGCGCTGACCACCAATGCGAATGCAATTATGATGCGCAAGAGTTTCAATCAATCTTGCTTCTGTCGTTCGACATTTTGCTGATGGGGACAGTCTGATTCGCATCAATCGCCGACACAATGGGGCAAGTCAGTGTTTTCTCAAATGCGTCGATCAGGTCTTGCCGATTCCTCGTCGTGATATAAAGGCCACCCGTTTCTTCGGAGAGACATTTGACCTCAAGGTAGCTTTGCGCGCCGGTCCAGCGATAGCCTGTCAATTGGTAGCCGACCACGTGTATTGTGATATCGCCTTCGGTCTTGATCTTCTTTCCTAAGTCGCAAGGTGCCCCACCACATGTTTCCTCACCATCTGTGAGCAATACGACAACGCCTGGCTTATTCTTGTAGTCCAAAACGTCGATAGCCTGCTGAACAGCCTTCACAATAGGTGTTTTGCCTGCAGGAACGATCGCTTCCACGGCATTCAGAATGCGGTGACTGGCGTCTGGCAGCGGCGAAAAATTGAGCTGGACATTGCATTGCGCGTATGGGCCGGGACCGTACGTAATGAGACCAATATTTCGCAGCTTTGCGGCTTTCGGCAGGACCGCTGCCAAGGCCTCGCGCACTTCGCCAATGCGGGTTCTATCGCTGAATATACCTTGCACCAAGTTGCCTGCCATCGAGCCGGAGGCGTCGAAGACAACCATCACGTCTTCGGTGCATGGCGCTCGGCTATCAGTAGCTTGTGCGGTCGCCGCACTCATCATCGCAACAATAGCGAGAGCAATATAGCGCATGTAGGCTGGCACAGATCACTCTGACTTTAAGACTTTAGAGAGTAGCAGCTACCTCGTGTTGTTTGGCCGAGGTGAGTAAATTTCATTCCAAAAGAAGGGCGCGGACAAATTCAGCTCAGCCGGATCTACTGTCGGTACTACTGAGTACAAGAAAGGCCCTGGCAACGTGCAACGCTGCCAGGGCCATGGGGAATTGCCCAGAATTCGACAATAGGAGCTAGGAGGTTCCCTATTGCTGCTCACCGGGTAAATGATCAACAAAGTCGCATCAACAGGACTTGAGAAGGTTTCAGGCGAGCGAGGATGTCCGCTCTTGGCTCATAGCGGACGTCGATGCCGGAGCGGCAGATGTTTGCTTGCGAGCACAAAGCAGTCGTTGCGCGGCTGCGCACCGTTGGCAGCTGACTGCGTTCCAGATGGGAGTGGTCGCTATGGTTAGGTATCCTCGTGGCCAGTGCAGATGAGATCGTTTCAGTTGATCGAACCTAATCGGCATCTGACCATGGTGTAATGCTAAAGCGGATTGCATCTTCGTGGTTGTTCGTTGCCGGCTTCTTATCCCCTGCACTGGCGTTCGATCCTGTCAGAGTCGATCAGGTGAAGTACACGAAGCAATGCCCAAAGTGTGATCTTTCAGAAGCCGATTTGTTTGGCGAGGATCTTCGAGGCGCGAACCTTCAGGGAGCCATTCTAATTGGGGTTGACCTGGAGAAGGCGGATCTCCGGCAAGCTAATATGCGCCAGGCGGACCTGTCGCTCTCCTTCTTTTGGGGATCTGACCGAGAGATCGGACTGCGTGCCAATGCCGGAGGTTCAATCCTAAGAGGCGCAAACCTTCAGGGTGCAAATCTCGAAGAAGCAAATCTGACGGGCGCAGATCTAGAAGGTGCGAACCTGTCCGAGGCAAACCTCGTCGGTGCGAATCTGCAAAGTGCAAATTTGAGGGGCACAAAACTGAAGAACGCGGATCTGCGCAAGGCCAACCTTTGCGACGCAATCATGCCTGATGGAACCAAGTCTAAGGCTGGCTGCCGCGATTAATCCTGTTCAGGCGAGCGGCTCGTTCTCAACCTGCGAACTTGCTGAGCGCGCTGCGGGAGTATTTGTGTCCACAAGGTTTTCCTAAGCTCTGGCTCAATTAGCAACTGCGAGATTTTATCATCCAACAGTTTGGTGGCCGGGGAGGGCCTTTCTCAAAAGATCTGATGTCTGCTTAGGGGTAGAAGCCGGACGTCACGGGCCCGCATGCTCATGTCTGCTATGTGCCAAAAGCGGACATCGTGACCCCTGTTATGGCGTATACCAGATCGGTGAGGTGTAGGCGCGCTCTTGGATGCTGGCCGGGATATCCTCGGGCCGCTTCACCCCGAAGAACTTAGCGTCGTAGGTCGTCCAGCGCGGCGTAGGTATTTCGAGGACGCGGACATAGTAGAACGCACGCTTGGAAGCGTCGAAGTCGGGGTCGGTCCAGAACGCCTCGAGCGCTGGCGCGCCAATAGAATTTGTGTAGCTCGCGTTCTCGGCATCGACCGTGTTCCCGATCGGCGGGAGCACGCCATTGTTATTCGGAGTACGGTCGCCCGACCAAGCGAGGTCGTAGATCTTTTCCTGGGCTTCGCCACCGGTATCGATCCAACCTTTGATGATCTGGACGCGGTCGAGGTTCGCGCCGTCAACGTCGCGAATGGCACGTATCAAGAACGTTGGCATTTTGCCTTCCGGGGCCGCGCTAAGATCGCCTCCCATAGGGATGCCCTTTTCGTAGCCGTGCTTGGCGAAGTCGGAACGGTCGAGGTCGTTCTCCGTGAAGTCCCATCCACCAAAAAAGCGCACCCTGAGTCTTGTGCCCGTAGTCGCGAATACCTCCTTACGAGCCAAGGCGTCCCAGATCGCTTCGCGAGTGTTCTCCCGAGCCCATACGCCAGCAAGTCCAGAGGCAGATGTCTGGCGCGCGTATTGAGCAACCTCGGGCTTCCCGCCGATCCCGCCGATGACTTCATCGAAGCGGATGGGATCGGTGGTGGGTTCTACGGCCGCGACCTTGCCAAAGAAGTTGTCTTCCGTTGTTGTCGCGAGAGAAGTGTGCGAGTCCGTTGACCCGATCAGACCGAACTTGAAGGGATTAATTCCGAGTTTACCTTCGTAGGCCAGACCGCGCTTTAGAGCCTCACGGGCATACTCTCGCGGCAGCATGTCAGGCGTCTTGGGCGCAGGACCGAGTTGGCCCTTGTCCCAAACCTCGAAGTCCGCAAACTCGTCCCTCGTCGATAACGACGGGTGTGCCTCGCTCGTCCCTTTCATTTGCGTCACCTCGTATAGAGGTTCCCACCGTGCGCGTCGTTCGGCGTAGCTCCGATCCAGCGGCTGCTTCGAGGTCAGAGTAACGTCGTCGAACATGAGCCCATTTGACAGGTTGCCGTTGTGCGGAATTGCGAGAAGCCTATCGCCGGTATTCTTCTCGTAGGTCTCTATCCACGTCCACAGATCCTCAGGATCAAATGAGTCGAAGTTCGAGAAGGGGATGATCGTGTCTGCTGTCTCTTTGCCACCGCGGAATATCACATTCCGGTGCAAGTTGTTCCGATCGGGGTTAGAAGTCCACTCGAAGCCGATCAAGGCCGTAAACTGGCCCGGCTGGTTGTGGCGTTCGGCAAGATCAGTGATGTGCGACCAGGCGCTGCGGTAGATCTCCTCTTGCCCCGCAAGGGGGTCCTTCCCCGTCGATTTTGCCTTGGACCAGATGGCCCACGCGCCAGCCGCATCGCCCGACTCCACGGCTGTGCTGAGCTTTCGGCCGAAATCAGTTGCAAGCAACGCAGGGTCCTTCGCAGCGAGCAAAGGAGCCAGCCCAAGGTTCTCCGCATGGTCGGCAACCACGAGAAAGTCTAAGGGCCTCGCGAGCCGCGTCGGGAGGCCCGTGGACGAGGTGACCAACTCACCTTTCGCAAAGCGATAAGCCTGGTCGGGTCCAAGTGTATTGCCGACCATACCTGCATCGGCCGAATACGATGTATGTAGGTGCGTATCGCCGAACAATACTTGGTTCGGAAATTCTTGCTCCGGATAGGGCGAATAAGATCGGTCAGCCGGGGAGACTCCGGGCACATCGTCCTGGGCCATGACCATACTGCCTGTCACGCAGGACAAGACCAGAGTGAGGAAGTTTAGTTTGAGTCGCCAGAGGTGGCATGAGACCTCGTCTTTCGATGAAATGGCCGTTCGCACTATTTCTCTGGCTCCCTTGCTCAGCCCAGGGGCCCAACCTGACTAGAAGGTCATATCTGAGTCAAACGGCACGACAGTCAGGTTTTCTAACTGAGCGCATGTCTGCTTTAGGTCATTAGCAGCCCTTACCCGTCTACGTGGGCACGTCTGGTTTACGCCATTAACCCGACATCCCCGGCCCGACGATTGAGGGCTGCTTAGTGCTCGAGGCGGAAATCGGTTCCCGCGACGAAAGCTCCCCGCGGCTAGATCACGGGGAGCTGTCTGGTTTGACACTGAGCCCCAAAATCACTTCGCCCTTATACGCGTGATCTTTACAGGCACAGGGCGACAGACGGTATTGCAAACGGGTGAATGCTGCTTGGCATAGGTCATAAGGTCCTCGAGCTCGTGATCCGGACAATCGGCTTCAACAGTCAGCTTGATCCGGATTTCCTCATAGCCAGGCGATACCGTATCGTCGAGCCCGAGAAGTCCTCGCAAATCCAAATCGCCTTCAAGCTGAGTCGACAGCTCTTTCACATGGATTCCCCGCGCCATGGCGTGAAGTACGAACGTGGTCGTCACGCATCCTGCCAGAGCGTGGAGCAGAAACTCGACGGGGTTGCCACCCTCGTTATTCCCGAGCAATACGGGTGGCTCGCCGTTGGTGAAAACAAAGTCCGCGGTGCGTGAGTCATCCTCGCGTCCGACGCCGTAAAAGTCGCGAATCGTCGAGCGGTTCATTCCGCCGGTGATCCAGGAGTTTTTGGCCCGAAACTGGAACTTGGCGAGCGCCGCATCCGCTTTGATAGCGTCGATAGTCTCTCGAGCGGCTTGGACATCGAGGCCGTTGATTTCGGTCTGGTTGTTTGATGCCATTTGTGGGTCCGTCATAGTTTTGTCTCCTAAATATCAGCGGCTTGCATCGCCTTTTTTGAAACGACAGGATCGCCGCTCCCGCGTATAGGCAAAAAATAGAGATGGACAATGACGACGGTCAGATCGATTTTCTCCAAAAAAGGTCTATTTGTGCCAAAATAAGAACAGGCTGAGAGACATGGACAAGAAGAGCCCATCGGCCGTGGAGGCCTTGATCGTGGCTGTACCCGAAACGGCAGGTTCAGCGCTGTACGGCATGATCGACGTCCTGGCATCCACAGGTCAGATCTGGCAGCAGCTTGTCGGTCGCGAGTCCTCAGGCCATTTGATCAAGCCGAGGATCGTATCGCTATCCGTGGCGCCCTTTGTCTGCGGCCATGGGATTCCAATCCATCCGGATGTCGGGCTCCAGTCGGACCCGTCAGCAGACATTGTGATCTTGCCGGAGATGTGGCTCGCGCCAGACGACGATATGCGGGGGCGTTACCCCGAATTGCTCGACTGGATCCGCCGCCGCTACAAGTCTGGCAGTTCCATCTACTCGGCGTGTTCCGGTTCGATTTTGTTGGCCGCCAGTGGCTTGCTGGCTGGGCGGGAGGCGACGTCTCATTGGGGCTATGAAGACTTGTTCCGTACGAGCTATCCGGACGTGCATTTCAGAGCCGAACCGAACCTTGCTTTTGCTGACTCGGCCGGCCGGATTGTCACCGCCGGTGGAACTACGTCGTGGCACGACCTCGCCATCCACATCATTTCCCGTTACTGCAGTCCAGGTGAGGCCTTGCGTATCGCGAAGGTCTATCTCCTAAAATGGCACAGCGAAGGCCAGCTTCCCTACGCAAGCCTCGTGCGCCGCCAATCGCACGCCGACTCGGTCGTCCGGTCGTGCGAGGATTGGTTGGAGGACCATTACTGTGAGCCGGGCGTATTAGCCAGCGCAGTAGACAGAGCGAAGATACCGGAAAGAACACTGAAGCGACGTTTCAAAACGGCTACCGGGGCGACACTGATCCAATACATCCAGAACCTTCGCCTTGAAGAAGCAAAGCGTCTTCTCGAAACCGAGACGTTCCCGATAGAGGATATTTCGAACCGCATCGGATACGAGAACATAGCTTTTTTCCGTAGACTCTTTCGGCGGAGTACGGGTCTGACGCCAGGGCAATATCGTCGTATGTTTCGACCCGTCGCCGATGCCAACAAACTGCCGGCATACGCGGACACATCCACAAGCATGTCCGCTTTGGGTCGCTAGCCGAGAGTATTGAGAGGATCAGAGGGGTCCGTTTTACCCCTCAAAGCAGACACTGGGAGCATAGTCTGTTCTGCTCACGTTTGCGAACCCGTGCTTGCGCGACTTCAGGCTGACGTTGCAATAAGTCTTGGGATCAGCCAAGAAACGGAAAACATTAAAGATTATGGCGGTGAGGCAGACATCTGCGAACCCGTCTCTGACGCCCATTCCCTGTTCGGCGGGAAAATACACGGAAATCTGCGGATTCAGGCCCTGAAAACGACCGTCGGTGCGGCTTTTCCGCATGTAAATCAATAGGGAAGGGCGCCTTTTCCCTAAACACGAAAACAGAGTATTTTTCTTGAGGAACAGGGAATCGTTCTGGGCCTATTAGGGAGCATTCCAGGCGGGATCAGAGGCGCTGATAGTGCGGCGCACAAATATTCTTGACTTCTATTGTGCAGTGCACCATATTCTTTCCTATCAGGATGAAAACCCTCGCTAATCCGTAGGAGGAACCCAAATGTTTGAACCGCTGCAAAAGACAACTGAGGAACTTCAGAAGGCTGGTCAGGCCAACTATGACGCCGTCGTCCGCGCTTATGGCGAGGCATCCAAGAGCTTTCAGGCGATCGGCCAGGAATTGAACGACTACACCAAGAGCTCTTTTGAGAACGCGACCCGCGCTTGGGAGCAGTTGGTTGAAGCTAAGTCGCTCGAGCGCGCCCTCGAAATCCAGACAAACTACGCCAAGAAGGCCTATGAAAACTGGACGGCTGAGGTCTCGAAAATCGGTGAGATGTACCAGGCTGCTGCCAGCGATGCGTACAAGCCCTTCGAAAAGGCTTTTACGAAGCCCGTTTCGTAAACTGCGCGTCACGAAGCACATCCAAAAGACCCGGGCGCCTAAGTCGCCCGGGTTTTTTCATGCCCATCGCTAATCACACATCAGCGGCTGAAGGGTCTCCATCGGACCGGATCACAAGCTGGTCGATAGGAACGCGTTCTACTCGGCGCTTACGCAGCGTTGCCTTTTACATACCGCTCGGATCACAGGTAATCTCTTTGGGGACGCGTCCAACGAGTGAACTTTGGTCGGTGTCAGCCAGGAACGCGACGGCGCGCCACCCTCCTAGGGGCGCATGAGAGCCGAGCGAGAGAGACCGTTTAACGAAACGAACCCAATTGCTGCAGCGCACGCTTCACTGTCCGCGAAGAGCGATAAGTCGGCTTTTCCACTAGAAGTGTTTTCGCGTTGTCATCTAGTGCACTTGCTAGGCATCGAAAGCTCATCTCAGACATGGTTCTACTGCCGACGCACGCCATAAGGAAAGCAGTGCGGCAGAGACCCTCAGTTTACGCCCCAGACAACGTTACCAGCTACCGCGCCCGAGGATGTCAGCGTACTAGCCCCGAGAAACGCCAGACAGTTCGCAAGGACCTAGTGCTTACCAGCGTGTATTGTATGAGTAGCTTAGCTCATGGCGGTGGGGGCAGTCTTCTGCGAACCCGTCTCTTATCGCCCGTTCCCTGTTAGCCGGGAAAATACAGGGAAATTTGCCCACAAAAGTGCAAGATGCGAGCTCAGTCGCGGCTTTTCTGCATGTAGATCAATGGGTACAGCGCTATTTCCCTAAGCGCGAAAACAGGGAATTTTTCTCGAAGAGCAGGGAATAGTTCTGGTCGGATGAGGGAACACGTCCTTCGCCTCCGGCGGTAAGTGGAGTTGTGTCCAAGGGCGAGCATGTCCGCTTTCGGGCGCAAAGCGGACATGATCTATCAGCCCGTCGATGTCCGCTAATGACCCTAAGCAGACATTCGAAACCTGCATTTTTTACTTTCTGGGCCAT
>NZ_JBZMXT010000047.1:0-17799 GCF_058506495.1 Methyloceanibacter sp.
GACGTGAAACGCAGGACGTACTGGGATGGCGAAGAAGATAGACGGTTACATCAAGCTCCAAGTGCCGGCGGGGCAGGCGAATCCTTCCCCGCCGATCGGACCGGCGCTCGGGCAACGCGGCGTGAACATTCAGGAGTTCTGCAAATCTTTCAATGCCGCGACGCAGAAGATTGAGCCAGGCTCGCCAATCCCGACCGTGATCACCGTTTATGCGGACCGGTCTTTCTCGTTCGAGACAAAAACGCCGCCGGCGTCGTATCTCCTTAAGAAGGCGGCAAAGACCAAGAGCGGTTCGAAGGAGCCGGGCCGTGCCGTTGCCGGCAAGGTCACGCAGGATCAGCTGCGCGAGATCGCCGAGACGAAGATGCAGGATTTGAATGCAAACTCCGTCGAGCAGGCGATGAAAATCATCGCTGGGTCTGCCCGTTCAATGGGTCTTGAGGTTCAGGAGTAGAGACAATGAGCAAACCCGGTAAGAGGTTTCGCACTGCGGCCGAAGCGGTTGACAACAACAAGCTTTACGGCGTCGAAGAGGCCGTAAAGGTGCTTAAGGGCAACGCGAACGCAAAGTTCGACGAGACCGTTGAGGTCGCGATGAACCTTGGGGTCGATCCGCGCCACGCGGATCAAATGGTGCGCGGCGTATGCCAGCTGCCCCACGGCTCGGGGCGCAAGCTGCGTGTCGGCGTCTTTGCCAAGGGCGATAAGGCCGAGGAAGCCAAAAAGGCTGGAGCCGAGGTTGTTGGCGCCGAAGATCTCGTGGAGCAGGTTCAGAAGGGTACGATCGACTTCGATCGCTGCATTGCTACGCCTGATATGATGCCCTTGGTTGGTCGTCTTGGTAAGGTTCTTGGGCCCCGTGGTCTGATGCCGAACCCGAAGGTCGGCACTGTGACGACGGACGTCGCAGAAGCGGTAAAGGCCGCTAAGGGTGGCGCCGTTGAATTTCGCGTCGAAAAGGCTGGCGTTATTCATGCCGGCGTGGGCAAAGCAAGCTTCACCGAGGAAGCGCTGGTCGAGAATATTCGCGCCTTTGCAGATGCTGTGATTAAGGCCAAGCCGTCCGGCGCCAAGGGAACGTTTTTGAAAAAGATCGCCGTGACCTCAACGATGGGCCCCGGCTTAAAGATCGAGCCCGCCAGCGTCGGAGGCGCTTAGTCGAAAGTGTTTCGGGGCACTTTGCCCCGAAGGGCCGTCCGGTTCGCCGAACAGCCCAAACCTGTCCGAGATTGCAGGTGTGGGAGACCGCTTAAGCCCCAAGAAATCTTCGGGGGCCTGCATTAGACGGGAGACAAACGGTTCTAGGGGTGCGGACTTCGCCCAACCAGGCATACCCGCATCCGGAAGATCGGTTGAACCTCGTATGTGGCTCACGCGCTCGTTGGCGCGAATGAGTGGGACAGGCAACAGAGCGCCGCGATCAATCGCGGGTGGTGCCAATGCCTCGCCCGCCTGTTTCGCGGCTCAGTGTGGCCTAAGCCCGCTTCGGCTCGACGCCTTTGCGGGTTTGAAAGAACGGAGTGAGCATGGAAAGAGCTCAAAAGCGCGAAGTTGTATCGGCGCTTAGCGATGTCTTCGCCAATACCGGCGTCGTCGTCGTAGCTCACTATGCGGGTCTTTCGGTGTCCGAAATGACCAAGCTGCGCAGCGATATGAGAGAAGCTGGCGGCCAGGTCAAAGTGGCGAAGAACAGACTCGTGAGGCTCGCGCTGGAAGGAACCGACGCCCAGGGAATCTCGGAGCTCATGGCAGGGCCGACATGCCTCGCCTATAGCGAGGACCCCGTCGCGGCGCCGAAGGTGGCCGTCAAGTTTGCTAAGGGAAACGAGAAGTTCGTGATCCTTGGCGGTGCGATGGGCGCCACTGTTCTCGATGCCAAGGGGGTGAGTTCGCTAGCCGACTTGCCTTCGCTAGACGAACTGCGTGGCATGCTGGTGGGTCTACTTCAGGCACCGGCGGGCAAGATCGCCCGAACGGTCAGCGCACCTGCCTCTCAGCTGGCGCGGGTCTTTAGTGCATATGGCTCGAAGGACGCAGCGTAAGCCTCTGAAAACATACACCGAAACACAAGAGTTGAACGTACGAGGATAACGGAAATGGCAGATCTTCAGAAAATTGCAGACGATCTCTCGAGCCTTACGGTGCTTGAGGCGGCAGAACTGGCCAAGATACTTGAGGAGAAGTGGGGCGTGTCCGCTGCTGCTCCTGTTGCTGTGGCTGCTGTTGCTGGCGGCGCTGGTGGCGATGCCGCCGCCGCTGAGGAGAAGGACGAGTTCGACGTCATTCTCACCGGTGCCGGCGACAAGAAAATCAACGTCATCAAGGAAGTGCGCGCGATCACCAGCCTCGGCCTGAAAGAGGCCAAGGACCTGGTCGAGGGCGCGCCGAAGCCGGTCAAGGAAGGCGTCGCCAAGGACGAGGCCGAGAAGATCAAGAAGCAGCTTGAGGACGCCGGCGCGTCTGTCGAGCTGAAGTAGGCTTGAGTTTGAACTTGGGTTGAAGGAAGACCGGACCGTCCCCATCTCCGGGGGTCGGTTCGGGCTTCTAACCCATCATATTCGTGTCACGTGACATTTCCCCTGAGGTTCCGCACAGGCGGGGGTTTAGGAGAGCGGTCGCGACGAGCTTTGAGAGGTCTCTATGGCGCAAACCAACGGTCACAAGCGATATCGGAAGTTTTTTGGCCACATTACAGAAGTGGCTGAGATGCCGAACCTCATCGAGGTTCAAAAGCAGTCCTACGATCAGTTCCTTATGGTGGAGGAGCCGGAAGGCGGCCGTGGGGATGAGGGACTGCAGTCCGTATTTTGCTCTGTGTTTCCTATCAAGGACTTCGGCGAACGCGCTCAGCTCGAATTCGTGCGGTATGCATTTGAAGCGCCGAAGTACGACGTGGACGAGTGCCAGCAGCGCGACATGACCTTCGCGGCGCCGCTGAAGGTCACGCTGCGTCTCATTGTTTTCGACGTGAACGAAGAGACTGGCGCGCGCTCCGTGAAGGACATCAAGGAGCAAGACGTCTACATGGGCGACATGCCGCTCATGACCTCGAACGGCACGTTTGTCATCAACGGTACCGAGCGCGTGATCGTCTCGCAGATGCACCGTTCGCCAGGTGTCTTCTTCGACCACGACCGCGGCAAGACCCATTCCTCGGGTAAGTTGCTCTTTGCGGCGCGCATCATCCCCTACCGTGGATCTTGGCTCGACTTCGAGTTCGATGCCAAGGACATCGTCCATGTGCGTATCGATCGGCGCCGGAAGTTGCCGGTAACGACGCTTCTCTACGCGCTCGGACTGGATGACGAAGAAATTCTGTCGACCTTCTACGACCGCATCACTTTGAAGGCGGCCAAGAACGGCTGGAAGATGCCGTTCAATGCGGACCGTATGCGCGGCATCAAGCCGACCACGGATCTCATTAACGCCAAGACTGGCAAGATTGCCGTGGAGGCAGGCCGCAAGATAACCGCGCGCCTGGCTCGTAAGCTGTCCGAAGAGGGACTGAAGGAGCTGCTGGTAAAAGACGAGGATCTCTATGGACGCTATCTGGCCGAGGATGTCGTCAACTTGGAATCAGGCGAGATCTACGGCGAAGCCGGCGAGGAAATAGAAGAGAAGCTGCTGGAGACCCTCAAGGAGCTCAAGCTCAAAGAAATTCCGATCCTCGATATAGATCATGTGAATGTCGGTGCGTTCATCCGCAACACGCTTGCGATCGACAAGAATTCCAACACGGATGAGGCGCTGCTCGACGTCTACCGAGTGATGCGTCCGGGCGAGCCACCGACGCCGGAAGCCGCTCAAACGCTGTTCAACGGGATCTTTTTTGACGCCGAGCGTTACGACCTGTCGTCGGTCGGCCGGGTGAAGATGAACATGCGCCTCGACCTCGATGCGCCGGACACCATGCGTACACTGCGTAAGGAGGACATCCTTGCAGTGATCAAGACCCTGGTCGATCTGCGCGACGGCAAGGGCGAAATCGACGACATCGATCATCTCGGCAACCGGCGCGTACGGTCGGTTGGCGAGCTGATGGAGAACCAGTACCGGGTTGGCCTCCTGCGTATGGAGCGCGCCATCAAGGAACGCATGAGTTCCGTCGATATAGATACGGTCATGCCGCAAGACCTCATCAACGCGAAGCCTGCAGCGGCTGCCGTGCGCGAGTTCTTCGGGTCCTCGCAGCTGTCGCAATTCATGGACCAGACGAATCCGCTGTCGGAGATCACCCACAAACGGCGTCTGTCGGCGCTGGGCCCAGGCGGGCTGACGCGCGAGCGTGCTGGCTTCGAGGTGCGGGACGTACACCCGACTCATTACGGCCGCATCTGTCCGATCGAGACGCCAGAGGGACCGAATATTGGTCTGATCAACTCACTGGCGACGTTCGCGCGGGTCAACAAATATGGATTCATCGAGAGCCCATACCGACGCGTGGTCAAGAGTAAGGTCACCGATGAGGTGGTCTATCTGTCGGCGATGGAAGAGGCTCGTTACGTCATCGCCCAGGCAAACGCGGCGCTGAAGAATGATGGCAGCTTTGTCGAAGACCTTGTCGTCTGTCGTCACGCAGGTGACGTTGAACTCTATCCGCGGGATCGGGTCGACCTCATTGACGTTTCGCCCAAGCAGCTTGTGTCGGTCGCAGCGGCGCTCATTCCGTTCCTGGAGAATGACGACGCCAACCGTGCCTTGATGGGTTCAAACATGCAGCGCCAAGCTGTGCCTTTGCTCATGGCCGAGGCGCCGCTAGTAGGCACGGGCATGGAAGCTGTTGTCGCACGCGACTCGGGCGCCGCGATCAGTGCGCGTCGGACCGGTGTCGTCGATCAAGTGGATGCCACGCGTATCGTTATTCGGGCGACGGAAGAGACCGATCCGTCAAAGTCTGGTGTGGACATTTATAATCTGCGCAAGTTCCAGCGCTCGAACCAGAACACCTGCATCAACCAAAGGCCATTGGTCCGCGTGGGTGATGCCATTCAGTCTGGCGAGATCATCGCCGATGGGCCGTCGACCGACCTTGGTGAGTTGGCGCTCGGCAAAAACGTGCTCGTCGCGTTTATGCCGTGGATGGGCTACAACTTCGAGGACTCTATCCTCATCTCCGAGCGCGTTGTCCGCGATGACGTCTTCACTTCGATCCATATCGAAGAATTTGAGGTCATGGCGCGTGACACCAAACTCGGACCCGAGGAAATCACGCGCGATATTCCGAACGTCTCCGAAGAGGCGCTGAAGAATCTCGACGAAGCAGGTATCGTCTATATCGGTGCCGAGGTTCAGCCTGGTGACATCTTGGTTGGCAAGATCACGCCGAAAGGCGAGAGCCCGATGACGCCGGAAGAGAAGCTTCTGCGTGCCATCTTCGGCGAGAAGGCGTCCGATGTTCGCGATACCTCATTGAAGCTGCCGCCCGGTGTTGCGGGAACGGTCGTTGAAGTCCGCGTGTTCAATCGACACGGCATCGAAAAAGATGAGCGTGCCATGGCGATCGAGCGTGAAGAGATAGAGCGTCTTGCCAAAGACCGCGACGACGAAATGGCGATCCTGGATCGTAACGTCTTCGCCCGCTTGCGCGACGTGCTGCTTCACAAGATAGTCGCGAAGGGCCCCAAAGTGATCAAGAAAGACGCAAAGCTGACGGAGGCAATGCTCGAAGAGCTGCCCCGTAGCCAGTGGTGGGAGATCGCGCTCAAGAATGAAAAGGCGATGAGCGAGGTCGAGGCCATTGGGCGTCAATACGACGAAGCCAAGAAGCGCCTGGAGCAGCGCTTCGTGGATAAGGTCGACAAGCTACAGCGCGGCGACGAACTGCCACCGGGTGTCATGAAAATGGTCAAGGTCTTCGTGGCGGTGAAGCGGAAGATCCAGCCAGGCGATAAGATGGCCGGACGTCACGGCAATAAGGGCGTGATCTCGCAGATCGTTCCCATTGAGGACATGCCTTATCTTGAGGACGGTCAAGCGGTCGACATTGTTCTGAACCCGCTCGGCGTGCCGAGCCGTATGAATGTCGGCCAGATCCTCGAGACCCATCTCGGCTGGGCGTGCCGCGGGCTCGGCAAGAAGATCGGTGAGGCGCTGGAAGAGTACCGCGAAACCGAGAAACCAAAGCCGGTAAAGGATCTGCTCAAGACCATTTACGGTTCCGACAAGGCCGTTGCGTCCTTGGCGGAAAATCAGTTGATCGAGGTGAGCGAGGCTCTTTCCAAGGGCGTACCTGTTGCGACACCTGTGTTTGACGGGGCGCATGAGGCCGACGTGTCGGACCTGCTAGAAAGCGCGGGTTACGATCCGTCCGGTCAGGTGACGCTCTATGATGGCCGCTCCGGCGAGCCATTCGAGCGGAAAGTCACGGTCGGGTACATCTATATGCTGAAGTTGCACCACCTGGTGGACGACAAGATCCACGCGCGGTCAATTGGCCCCTACAGCCTTGTGACCCAGCAGCCGCTGGGCGGTAAGGCGCAGTTCGGTGGCCAACGCTTCGGCGAAATGGAGGTGTGGGCACTCGAAGCGTATGGCGCAGCCTACACCCTTCAGGAAATGCTGACCGTGAAGTCGGACGACGTCGCGGGACGTACGAAGGTCTACGAAGCAATCGTCCGTGGCGACGACACGTTCGAGGCCGGTATTCCTGAGTCGTTCAACGTGCTCGTGAAAGAAATGCGCGCATTGGGACTGAATGTCGAACTGGTGCAGCCCAAGCCGGATGAAGCGCAGCCGCAAGCCATGCAGTTGCCTAAGCCGGCGGCGGAGTAGCAGCTCCGCTCGGACATTTCGATACCAGTTGGTGACAACCGAAGGGCGGCGGCCCCGCCCGTTGGGAGACAAGCAGAATGAATCAAGATCTCGCGAACCTGTTCAACCCGCAGACTCCGCAGCAAAACTTTGATCAGATTCAGATCGGCATTGCGAGCCCGGAGAAAATCCTGTCGTGGTCGTTTGGGGAGATCAAAAAGCCTGAGACGATCAACTACCGCACTTTCAAGCCTGAGCGTGACGGTCTGTTCTGCGCGCGCATCTTCGGTCCGGTGAAGGACTATGAGTGCCTGTGCGGCAAGTACAAGCGCATGAAGTATAAGGGCATCATCTGCGAGAAGTGCGGCGTGGAGGTTACGCTTGCGAAGGTGCGTCGCGAGCGCATGGGCCACATCGAACTCGCAGCTCCCGTTGCGCATATTTGGTTTCTGAAGTCGCTTCCCTCTCGGATCGGCCTTCTACTGGACATGACGCTGAAGGATCTTGAGCGGGTTCTCTACTTCGAGAATTACATTGTCCTAGAGCCAGGACTCACTTCGCTGAAGCCGCTGCAACTTCTGTCCGAAGAAGAATTCATGCAGGCCCAGGACGATTTCGGCGAGGACTCATTCACCGCCGGTATCGGCGCCGAGGCGATTCGCGAACTGCTCAAGGACCTGGATCTTGAAAAGATCGCAGCCGACCTTCGCGTGGAGATCGCCGAGGCGACGACGGAGCTGAAGCCGAAGAAGCTAGCGAAGCGTTTGAAAGTGGTTGAGGCGTTCATCCAATCGGGCAACCGTCCGGAGTGGATGATTCTCACCGTTGTGCCCGTCATTCCGCCAGAGTTGCGTCCGCTCGTGCCGCTCGATGGCGGCCGCTTTGCGACATCGGACCTCAACGACCTGTACCGCCGCGTCATCAACCGTAACAATCGTCTGAAGCGGCTGATGGAGCTTCGCGCGCCGGATATCATTATCCGTAACGAGAAGCGCATGCTTCAGGAAGCCGTCGATGCGCTGTTCGACAACGGCCGTCGCGGACGTGTCATCACCGGCGCCAACAAGCGCCCGCTGAAGTCGCTGGCCGACATGTTGAAAGGTAAGCAGGGGCGCTTCCGTCAGAATCTACTCGGCAAGCGCGTCGACTATTCTGGCCGCTCGGTCATTGTGGTCGGGCCTGATCTGATGCTGCATCAGTGCGGTCTGCCGAAGAAGATGGCGCTGGAGCTGTTCAAGCCCTTCATCTACTCGCGGCTGGATGCCAAGGGGCATGCGTCGACCGTCAAGCAAGCTAAGAAACTTGTTGAGAAGGAGAAGCCCGAAGTTTGGGACATCCTCGATGAGGTCATCCGCGAACACCCCGTTATGCTGAACCGTGCGCCGACGCTGCACCGGTTGGGTATTCAGGCGTTTGAGCCCAAGCTCATTGAAGGCAAGGCCATTCAGTTGCATCCGCTTGTGTGTGCGGCCTTCAACGCCGACTTCGACGGCGACCAGATGGCTGTCCACGTGCCACTTTCGCTCGAAGCTCAGCTCGAGGCGCGTGTGCTGATGATGTCGACCAACAACATCTTGCACCCGGCCAACGGCTCACCGATCATTGTGCCGTCTCAGGACATCGTGCTCGGTCTTTATTACCTGTCACTGGTTATGGACAACGAGCCGGGCGAGGGGATGATCTTCGGCGATGTTGCCGAGATCCATCACGCGCTCGATTCAGGCGCGGTGACTTTGCACGCCAAGGTCAAGGGCCGCTACATCACCAAAGACGAGAACGGCAATTGGGTCGCGTACATTTACGACACGACGCCTGGCCGCATGCTGCTTGGCGAACTTCTGCCCCGCCGGGCTGAAGTTAGCTTCGACCTGGTGAACCAGCTTCTGACGAAGAAAGCGATCTCCAAGATGATCGATGTGGTGTATCGACACTGCGGTCAGAAAGAGACGGTTATCTTCTGCGATAAGATCATGGGTCTCGGCTTCCGCTATGCGTGCCAAGCCGGCATCTCGTTTGGCAAGGACGACATGGTCATCCCGGAGACCAAGGACGACATCATCAACAAGACGACCGAGCTCGTTCGCGAGTATGAGCAACAGTACAATGACGGGTTGATCACGCGCGGCGAAAAGTACAACAAGGTCGTGGATACGTGGACCGAATGTACCGAGCTCGTCGCGAAGGAAATGATGAAGCGCATTTCCTCGGTACAAGTCGATGAAGAGACAGGCCGCGAGAAGCCGATCAATTCGATCTATATGATGTCGCACTCTGGTGCGCGTGGGTCGCCGGCGCAGATGAAACAGCTCGCCGGCATGCGTGGCCTTATGACCAAGCCGTCGGGCGAGATCATTGAGACGCCGATCATCTCCAACTTCAAGGAGGGGCTGTCGGTAATGGAGTACTTCAACTCCACGCACGGCGCCCGCAAGGGGCTCGCTGACACCGCCCTGAAGACGGCGAACTCTGGATACCTGACACGCCGCCTCGTGGACGTGGCGCAGGATAGCATCGTAACCGAAGAGGATTGCGGTACAGACGGCGGTATTACCGTCCGGGCAATCCTGGACGCCGGTGAGGTCACTGTGTCGCTAGGCCAGCGTGTGCTTGGCCGTACCGCGGCCGATCCCGTAAAGGATCCGACAACTGGCGATGTTCTTGTCGAGAAAGGGCAACTGATCGAGGAAGAGCACGTTGAGGCTATCGAGAATGCGCGGGTACAAGAAATCCGCGTCCGGTCAGCGCTCACGTGTGAAACGCGAAATGGCATCTGCGCCAAATGCTACGGCCGGGATCTGGCCCGTGGTACGCCCGTCAACATGGGTGAGGCTGTGGGTGTTATCGCTGCCCAGTCGATTGGCGAGCCGGGAACGCAGCTCACCATGCGCACCTTCCACTTGGGTGGTGTCGCGAGTTCGAAGGTCGTGGACCAGTCTTCACTGGAATCGGCATTCGAGGGCACTGTGAAGATCAAGCAGCGCAACGTCGTTGAGGACTCACAAGGCCGACACATGGTCATGAGCCGGAATACCGCCATCGTGATCGCGGACGACGAAGGCAATGAGCTCGCAACGCACCGACTGCCTTATGGTACGCATCTGCGCGTCGATGAGGGTGACAAGGTCAAGCGTGGCGATCGTCTCGCTGAATGGGATCCCTATACGCGTCCGGTTCTCACGGAGATCGAAGGCACAGTCGAGTTCGAGGACTTGGTTGAAGGCGTCTCCGTGTCGGAGCAGCGTGACGAGTCGACGGGCATCACCAATAGCGTGATCATTGACTGGCGTGCGTCGCCCCGAGGCGTGGACCTCCGCCCGGCCATGGCGATCAAGAACAAGAAGGGCGAAATCGGCAAACTGTCGCGCGGCGGCGATGCCCGGTATCTGCTCCCGGTCGATGCGGTCTTATCCGTGGAAGCTGGCAGCGAGGTGAAAGCCGGTGACGTGCTTGCTCGCATTCCAATGGAAAGCGCCAAGACTCGGGACATCACGGGTGGTCTCCCGCGCGTTGCGGAGTTGTTCGAGGCACGGCGGCCGAAGGATCATGCGATCATCGCCGAGGTTACGGGAATGGTGCAGCTTGGGCGCGACTACAAGAATAAGCGGCGGATTAGCATCGTCCCGGATGAGGAAGGCGCAGATCCAGTCGAGTTCTTGATCCCCAAGGGTCGCCATTTGACGGTGCAAGAGGGCGACCGAATTGAGAAGGGTGAGTACCTTCTCGATGGGCACCCGGCGCCGCACGACATTCTGGCGATCAAGGGCGTTGAGGAGCTCGCCAACTATCTCGTGAACGAGATTCAGGAGGTATACAGGCTCCAGGGCGTAACGATTAATGATAAGCATATCGAGGTGATCGTCAGCCAGATGCTCAAGAAGGTCGAGATTGAGGATCCCGGCGATACCGAGTTCCTCAAGGGCGAGCAAGTGGACCGCATCGACTTCGAAGACGCCAATATTGCGGCGGAGGCTGCCGGCGGCAAGAAGGCCGAAGGCCAGCACGTCCTGCTGGGCATCACCAAGGCGAGCCTTCAGACGAGGTCCTTCATTTCGGCGGCCTCCTTCCAGGAGACCACGCGCGTCCTCACCGATGCGGCGGTCAATGGAAAGAAGGATGAGCTCGAGGGGCTCAAGGAAAACGTCATTGTGGGCCGGCTCATCCCCGCTGGCACGGGTGGCACGCTCTCGAGGCTCAATCGGATTGCCACGCATCGTGATGAACTGATCTTGGAGGAGCGTCAGCGCGCCGCCCAGGAGGCCCTCGAAGCGGCTGGAGAGCCCGTCGCAGAGGATGCGGCTGCCGGTGAGGCAGTGTCTGAAGACGCAGCGGACGGGGCTTCAGCTTGAGTCTATGCTGAGATATCGGGGGCCACGCGGCAAAACCCTCAAAAAACGCCGCGGGCCCCCCTATTTCAGGCACTTGAGCCCTTGACGGTTCGAGAAATGGCCTGATACAAGGCGATCACTTTTCGCGGCAGGCGGTAGCCCACCGAAGGGTATACTTCGGGCGCGGGTTAGACGCTGCCGGCATAACCGGGATCAAATCGGGGTCATGATCTTGAGGGGTTGCCTCAAGATCCTCTGTTTTAGGCGCTGAAGGACGCGAGGGATGACTCGCAGCTTCAGCTCTTGTGTTGTGGGCACGGTTTTGCCCGCGGGTTCGGGCGCTTATGCCCATGGATGAATGAGGCGATTTCGCCTTCGCAGACGATTGGACGCTAGAGCTGCTATGCCAACGATTCAACAATTGATCCGGAAGCCTCGCAAGGTGCCGGTGAAGCGTAACAAAGTGCCGGCCATGCAGGCCTGCCCGCAGAAGCGGGGCGTTTGTACGCGCGTGTATACAACGACGCCAAAGAAGCCGAACTCGGCGCTTCGCAAGGTGGCGCGCGTGCGCCTGACAAATCAGCAGGAAGTGACGAGCTACATTCCGGGCGAGGGTCACAATCTTCAGGAGCACTCCGTGGTGATGATCCGCGGCGGACGCGTCAAGGATCTCCCCGGCGTGCGCTACCACATTATTCGCGGCGTGCTTGACACCCAAGGCGTTAGCGCTCGTCGACAGCGGCGCTCCAAATACGGAGCCAAGCGGCCCAAGTAGTTGGGGCGCTTTTTTGGTCTTTAAGGAACGGATTGAAGCGATATGTCCAGGCGGCACAAAGCTGATAAGCGTGAGATCATTCCCGATCCCAAGTTTGGGGATCAGGTGCTCACCAAATTCATGAACTCGATCATGCTGGACGGCAAGAAATCTGCCGCTGAGCGTATCGTTTATGGTGCTCTCGATCAGATGGAAGAAAAGGTCAAGCAGAACCCGATCGACCTGTTCCATCAGGCGCTTCAGAATGTCATGCCGGCGATCGAAGTGCGGTCTCGCCGTGTGGGCGGCGCGACGTACCAGGTGCCTGTGGAGGTCCGTATCGACCGCCGTCAGGCACTGGCCATTCGTTGGATCATCGCTGCTGCACGCGGACGGAACGAAAACACAATGGTCGAGCGGCTCTCTGGGGAGCTTCTCGATGCAGTCAACAATCGCGGATCTGCCGTGAAGAAGCGCGAGGACACGCACCGGATGGCTGAGGCCAACCGCGCCTTCTCGCACTATCGCTGGTAACCGGCTCAAGGAACTCGAACGATGCCCCGCAAGACGCCTCTCATCGACTACCGCAATATCGGTATCATGGCGCACATCGACGCTGGCAAGACCACCACGACTGAGCGCGTGCTCTACTATACGGGTAAGAGCCACAAAATCGGCGAAGTTCATGATGGTGCAGCCACGATGGACTGGATGGAGCAGGAGCAGGAACGAGGCATCACGATTACCTCGGCCGCGACGACTGCTTTTTGGAACAACAAGCGCATAAACATTATCGATACGCCGGGCCACGTGGACTTCACGATTGAGGTGGAGCGGTCCTTACGAGTGCTCGATGGCGCCGTGGCGTTGCTCGACGCCAACCAGGGCGTGGAGCCGCAGACGGAAACGGTCTGGCGTCAGGCAGACAAGTACGAAGTCCCTCGCATGATCTTCGTCAACAAGATGGACAAGATCGGCGCCGACTTCTTTATGTCTCTCGAGACGATTAAAGAGCGGCTCGGCGCCAACCCGATCGTGCTGCAATTGCCCATCGGTGCTGAATCAGATTTCGCCGGGATCGTCGATCTTGTTCGCATGAAGGCGGTCATTTGGGACGACGAGTCTCTCGGTGCCTCATTCCATGACGAAGATATTCCCGCTGACCTCCAGGATAAGGCTCAGGAATACCACGACGCCCTCATTGAGCAGGCCGTCGAGGTCGATGAGGAGGCCATGGAGGCCTATCTCGAAGGCAAAGAAATCGCCGAGGAGAAGCTGAAGGAGCTGATTCGCAAGGGAACCTGCAACTTGGATTTTGTGCCCGTTCTGTGCGGCTCGGCGTTCAAGAACAAGGGTGTGCAGCCGCTCCTTGACGCCGTGGTCGACTACCTTCCGTCTCCCCTCGACGTGCCTGCCATTAGGGCCATTGATGTTAAGACAGAAGAAGAAGTCGATCGTCCGGCGTCGGACGAGGCACCGCTGTCGATGCTGGCGTTCAAGATTATGAACGACCCCTTCGTCGGGTCGTTGACCTTCTGTCGGATCTACTCGGGCAAGGTCGAGTCCGGCCAGACGCTGACAAATACAGTGAAAGACAAGAAGGAGCGGATTGGCCGTATGCTGCTGATGCACTCCAATCACCGTGAAGACATCAAGGAGGCCTATGCGGGCGACATCGTCGCCATTGCCGGTCTGAAGGACACGACGACGGGTGACACGCTCTGTGATCCTGCTAAGCCAGTGATCCTTGAGCGCATGGAGTTCCCGGAGCCTGTTATCGAGGTTGCAGTGGAGCCCAAGACTAAGGGCGATCAAGAGAAGCTCGGCGTGGCGTTGAATCGCCTGGCTCAGGAGGATCCGTCCTTCCGCGTCACGGTCGATCACGAATCCGGGCAGACTATTATTAAGGGCATGGGTGAGCTGCACCTCGACATCATCGTCGATCGCATGAAGCGTGAGTTCAAGGTCGAGGCCAACGTGGGCGCGCCGCAGGTGGCGTATCGTGAGACGATCACAAAGTCGGCCGACGTCGACTACACCCATAAGAAGCAGACTGGCGGTTCTGGTCAGTTCGCCCGTGTGAAAATGGAGATCGAGCCGGCAGAGGCGGGCGAGGGCTTCATTTTCGAGAACAAGGTTGTCGGCGGTAATGTGCCCAAGGAGTTTATTCCGGGTGTCGAGAAGGGCGTCCAGAGTGTCATTGATGCTGGCATCCTCGCCGGGTTCCCGATCCTTGACGTGAAGTGCACGCTCGTTGACGGCGCGTCGCACGATGTCGACTCGTCGGTCATGGCGTTCGAGATTGCGTCCAGAGCGGCGTTCCGGGAAGCGGCTCAAAAGGCTGCGCTGAAACTGCTTGAGCCAATGATGAAGGTTGAGGTGGTGACGCCGGAGGAATATGTGGGTGGTATCATTGGCGATCTAACAAGCCGCCGTGGTCAGGTTCGAGGCCAGGAGCCTCGGGGCAACGCGACGGTGATCAACGCCATGGTTCCGCTAGCCAACATGTTTGGTTATGTGAACACGCTGCGTTCCATGAGTCAGGGACGGGCGCAGTTTACGATGCAGTTCGACAGCTATTCGCAGGTTCCGCAGGCGGTGGCCGAAGAGGTGCAGGCAAAGTTCGCCTAAGAGATTGGGCGTTGAGATCTAGGTTTTTGGTGAGAGGAATGGAGAGCCACAATGGCTAAAGAAAAATTTGACCGTTCGAAGCCGCATTGCAACATTGGTACGATTGGTCACGTCGATCACGGTAAGACGACCCTGACCGCTGCGATCACCAAGACACTGGCTGAGACCGGCGGCGCCACATTCACGGCGTACGATGAGATCGATAAGGCGCCTGAAGAGAAGGCCCGCGGTATCACGATCTCGACGGCTCATGTGGAGTACGAGACGGAGAACCGTCACTACGCTCACGTGGATTGCCCTGGTCACGCCGACTACGTGAAGAACATGATCACGGGCGCTGCGCAGATGGACGGAGCCATCCTCGTGGTCTCTGCCGCTGATGGCCCGATGCCGCAGACGCGTGAGCACATCCTGCTCGCCCGTCAGGTTGGTGTGCCGGCACTGGTGGTGTTCCTGAACAAGGTCGACCAGGTCGACGACGAGGAGCTTTTGGATCTTGTTGAGCTCGAAGTTCGCGAGCTTCTTTCGAAGTACGAGTTCCCGGGCGACGACATCCCGATCATTAAGGGCTCTGCTCTTGCAGCGATCGAGGACAGTAATCCGGAGATTGGCCAGAAGGCTATTCTTGAGCTGATGAAGAATGTGGATGAGTACATCCCGCAGCCGGAGCGTCCAAAGGACCAGCCCTTCCTTATGCCGATTGAAGACGTGTTCTCGATCTCGGGCCGCGGTACCGTTGTAACCGGCCGTGTCGAGCGCGGCGTCGTCAACGTTGGCGAGGAAGTAGAGATTGTCGGTATCAAGCCGACCACGAAGACGACGGTTACCGGCGTTGAAATGTTCCGTAAGCTGCTCGATCAGGGTGAGGCCGGCGACAATGTCGGTTGTCTTCTCCGTGGTATCGATCGCGAAGGTGTTGAGCGTGGCCAGGTGCTTGCCAAGCCCGGCTCTGTGACACCGCACACGAAGTTCAAGGCCGAGGCCTACATCCTCACAAAGGAAGAGGGTGGCCGCCATACGCCGTTCTTCGGCAACTACCGTCCGCAGTTCTACTTCCGCACGACCGACGTGACGGGTGTGGTTCAGCTGCCAGAAGGGACCGAAATGGTGATGCCGGGCGACAATATTGCCATGACCGTTGAGCTGATCGTGCCGATCGCCATGGAAGAGAAGCTCCGCTTCGCTATCCGTGAAGGGGGCCGCACCGTCGGCGCCGGCGTGGTGTCGTCGATCATAGAGTAAAGGGAATTGAAGAACGCGCCGCTCCGTTTTGGGGCGGCGCGCTTCTCTAACGTTAAGGCCGTCGAGATGCAGAGCCAGAACATAAGAATCAGGCTGAAAGCCTTCGACCATCGCATTCTCGATGCGTCGACCAAGGAAATCGTCAACACGGCGAAGCGCACTGGTGCGGAGGTTCGCGGACCAATTCCGCTACCGACGCGCATTGAGAAGTTCACCGTGAACCGTTCGCCGCACATCGACAAGAAGAGCCGCGAGCAGTTTGAGATGCGGACGCACAAGCGTCTTCTCGACATTGTCGATCCGACACCCCAGACGGTCGACGCTCTGATGAAGCTCGATCTCGCCGCGGGCGTGGATGTCGAGATCAAGCTGTAACCGGTTGCTGGACGAGGCAAGGAATTAGTTCGATGCGATCAGGTGTTATCGCGCAAAAGGTCGGCATGACCAGGATCTTTACCGATGCCGGAGAGCACGTTCCGGTAACGGTTCTGCGCCTGGAGAATTGCCAGGTCGTTGGTCAGCGTACCGCGGAAAAGAACGGCTACACGGCTGTTCAGCTCGGCGCAGGCCGCGCAAAAGTAAAACGGTTGACGCGTTCTGCGCGCGGCAGTTTTGCCGTGGCGAATGTCGAGCCCAAGCGAAAAGTTGCTGAGTTCCGTGTGAGCCCAGAGAATTTGATCGATGTGGGCGCGGAGATCACCGCCGACCATTTCGTCGAGGGGCAGTTCGTGGATGCATCAGGCACGTCCATTGGTAAGGGTTTTGCCGGTGGTATGAAGCGCCATGGGTTCGGCGGTCTTCGCGCCAGTCATGGCGTGTCCATCAACCACAGAAGCCTTGGTTCGACGGGTCAGTGTCAGGAGCCCGGCAAGGTCTTCAAGGGTAAGAAGATGGCCGGGCATATGGGCGACGTTAGCGTCACCACGCAGAATCTGCGCGTCGTGAAGACCGACCCAGAACGTGGCCTCATCATGATCCGGGGTGCCGTTCCCGGTGCCAAGGGTGGATGGGTTCTCTTGCGTGATGCGGTGAAGCGGGCCTTGCCTGACGGTGCGCCAATCCCTGGTGCGTTCCGCAAAGGTGCTGACGAGAAGACTCCCGTGAAGGAGCCAGAGGCTGAGGCGTCTGCTGAGACTGGTGAGGCTAAGCCGACAGAAGTCGGAGAGAACGCGCAATGAAAGCCGATGTAACAACGCTCGATGCCAAGAAGGCGGGAACCGTGGAGCTGCCCGAGGACGTGTTCGGGTTGGAGCCGCGCGCTGACTTGTTGCACCGGATGGTGCGCTACCAGCTCGCCAAGCGCCGCGCCGGCACGGTCGCAACCAGGGACCGTTCAGAGATTACGGCCACAACGGCAAAGATGTATCGTCAGAAGGGCACCGGCCGCGCGCGTCACGGTAGCGCAAAGCCAGGAATCTTCCGTGGCGGTGGCAAGGCGTTTGGGCCGAAGCCGCGCAGCTTTGCCTTCGATCTACCCAAGAAGGTTCGCGCTCTGGCTCTAAAGCATGCGCTGTCGTCAAAGGCAAAGGCAGAGGAGCTGATCGTCTTGGACTCTTGCGACGTAAAAGACGCCAAGACAAACGCGCTGAAGACACAATTTGAGAAGCTCGGCGTCGGTTCCGCATTAATCGTGGATGGCGGGGAAGTGCAGACGAACTTCGCTTTGGCGGCCCGCAACATCCCGCATGTGGATGTGCTGCCGATCCAGGGCATCAATGTTTATGACATTTTACGGCATGAGAAGCTCGTGCTGACCAAGGCCGCCCTTGAGGGGCTGGAGGCTCGGTTCAAATGAGTGCGCTTCAAGCATACGACGTGATTTTATCGCCGGTTATTACTGAGAAGTCGAGTGACGCCTCGGAATCAAATCAGGTGGTGTTCAAGGTCCGCCTCGATGCGACCAAACCGCAAATCAAGGATGCTGTGGAGAAGCTGTTTGGCGTCAAGGTGCTGACGGTGAACACGCTGACCCGCAAAGGCAAAACCAAGTTCTTCCGAGGTGTCAAAGGCACTCAGAAGGATACGAAGAAGGCCGTCGTCAGGCTCGCCGAAGGCGACAAGATCGACGTGACGACAGGGATCTAGCGCGATGGCGTT
>NZ_JBZMXT010000048.1:0-17060 GCF_058506495.1 Methyloceanibacter sp.
GTATCCCCACCATGGGTCTTGATGCTGTCTTCCGCGCGCTTCTTGAATTCGTCGAGCGTCCATTGAGTGCGTGCCACGCCGAAAATCGGAATGTCCAAGCCCTCGTCGCGAACAAGCCCAAGAAGAGCGGGAAAGATCTGCTTGTATGCGAGGTCGCCACTGGCGCCGAAAAAGACGAACGCGTCGGAGTGAGTTTGGTTCGGGATGCCCATGACGCTGTCCACCTAGTCCTTCTTCTCGAGATGCCCGCCAAATTCGAAGCGCATGGCAGACATAAGCTTGTCGGCGAACTCCGCGTTGCCGCGTGACGCAAAGCGCGAGAACAGTGCTGAGCTGATTACCGGGGCCGGAACGCCTTCGTCGATCGCGGCAAGCAAGGTCCAACGGCCTTCACCCGAATCCGACACACGCCCCTCGAAGTTCGAAAGATCCGGGCTTTTGCGAAGCGCGCTCGCAGTGAGATCCAGCAGCCACGACCCTATGACACTGCCGCGCCGCCAGACCTCGGCGACTTCGGGCAGGTTAATGTCGTATTGGTAGTATTCGGGATTTCGAAGCGGCGTGGTCTCGGCATCGGCGGTGCGCTGCGTTTTGCCGACATTGCCGTGATGCAGAATGTTGAGACCTTCGGCGTAGGCGGCCATGATCCCGTACTCGATCCCGTTATGGACCATCTTGACGTAGTGGCCGGCACCATTTGGTCCGCAATGAAGATACCCGTTCTCCGCTGGGGAGGGTTCCCCACTCGCACCTGGCGTTCGGGGCGCCTCGTCCACGCCTGGCGCCAATGTTTTGAAGATGGGATCGAGGCGGGCGACCACATCGTCTTCACCGCCGATCATCATGCAATAGCCGCGATCGAGACCCCAGACGCCGCCGCTAACGCCAACATCCACGTAGTGAATGCCTTTTGGCTGCAACTCGCCCGCCCGGCGGATGTCGTCGTGGTAATAGGAATTGCCGCCGTCTATGAGAATATCGCCGGGCTCCAGAAGGGGAACCAGTTCCGTGATGACAGCGTCCACCGCTCCAGCCGGTACCATCATCCATACGGCGCGGGGCTTATCGAGCCCTTGCATGAAAGCTTTCAAGTCAGTGCTGCCCTTAGCGCCCTTAGAAGAGAGAGCGTTGACCGCTTCGGCGTGTGTGTCGAAGACGTGGCAGTCGTGTCCGCCGTTCATTGCGCGAATGACCATGTTGGCGCCCATCCGGCCGAGGCCGATCATGCCGAGTTGCATTGCGTCTCTCCTCGCTTCGTAACCTCAAACAGCACCCCAGATTTGCGGAGCATCGTAGTTCTTAACGTCCCAACGAAGTCTTCGCTGCCTCCGCAACCTTCTCAGGCGTGAAGCCGAAATGCTCCGAAACCACCTTCAACGGTGCCGACAGACCAAACGTGCTCATGCCAAGAACAACTCCCTCGGGCCCTGCGTAGCGGTCCCAGCCAAGCGGTGAGGCTTCCTCGACCGTGACACGCGCGGTGACCTCGGGCGGCAGAACCGAATGCTTGTAGCTCTCACTCTGTTCCTCGAACAGCTCGCGGCACGGCATCGACACCACGCGGGCCTTGATGTTGTCTTTAGCGAGCAGATCGCCTGCGGCAACGCAGAGGGCCACCTCGCTGCCCGTTCCAATCAGGATCACATCCGGCTGTCCGCCGTCCCCATCGGCCAGGACGTATGCACCCTTCGCAAGCCCCGAAGCAGGGGCCATCTTGGAGCGATCGAAGATCGGTACCGCTTGCCGGGTTAGGATCAGCGCCGCGGGCCTGCTCTTATGCGGCATCGCAAGGCGATAGGCCTCGGCAGTTTCGTTCGCATCGGCAGGCCTTATGACCATCAGGCCCGGCATGGCCCGCAAAGAGGCCAGTTGTTCGACCGGCTGATGAGTTGGGCCGTCCTGACCGAGGCTGATCGAGTCATGCGTAAATATATGAAGTACGGGAATATCCATCAGCGAGGCGAGGCGGATCGATCCACGCGCGTAGTCAGTGAAGATCAGGTAGCAGGAATCGTAGGCCCGCAAGCCCGACAGCACCATTCCATTGACCACGGCGCACATCCCATGCTCGCGGATGCCGTAGCGCATATTGTTGCCGCTGTAGTCGCCAAGTTCGCCATAAGGCTGAAACTCTCCGGCATCTGGATAATCGAGGACTACTTTGGTGCTGCCGGCCACGTCCGCCGCACCGCCTAAGACCCAAGGGACCTTTGCGGCGATGGCGTTCAATATCTCTCCGGATGCCGCACGTGTGGCAATCCCCGTCGTATCTGCGTCGAAACTTGGAATGTCCGCATCCCAGCCTTCCGGCAGGTCTCGATCGCGGATCATCTCGATTTGCTTTGCTTGATCCGGATGGGCGGCGCTGTACGCCGCGAAGAGCGCGTCCCATTTGCTCTTGAAGTCCGCACCCCGATCTCCGATGTGGGTCTTGAAGTGCTCCCGCACGCCATCGGGCACGACGAAATATTTGTCCGGGTCGAAGCCGAAGAACTCTTTCGTGCGCTGTACTTCGTCGGAGCCGAGCGGTTCGCCATGCGCGGCCGGCGTATCGTGCTTACCCGGCGAGCCGTAGCCGATATGGCTATGGACGATGATGATCGTTGGTCTATCGTCAGTGCCCAAAAAGGCGTTCAGGGCGCCGGACAGTTCGCCGAGATCGTTCGCGTCCCGAACGTGGACGACATTCCAGCCATAGGCGTCGAAGCGCTTAGCGACGTCCTCGGTGAAAGTGATGTCGGCGTGACCATCGATGGTCACGTTGTTGTTGTCGAAAATCCAACAAAGATTGGAGAGCTTGAGGTGTCCCGCGAGCGAAGCAGCCTCGCTGCCGACGCCTTCCATAAGACAGCCCTCGCCACAAAGCGCATAAACGTTGTAGTCGAACAGCGCGAAGTCCGGCTTGTTGTAAGTGGCGGCCAACCATTTTCCGGCAATCGCCATGCCGACGCTGGTGGCAACGCCCTGACCAAGCGGTCCGGTGGTCGATTCGACGCCGGTGGTCCAGCCATATTCAGGATGCCCCGGGCAGCGGCTACCCTCCTCGCGAAAGCTCTCGATGTCGCCGAGGCTAACCGCTTCGCCGCCTTGTTTTTGATAGGCCGTATCGGCCGCTTCGATCCCCGCCAAATGGATCAGGCTGTAAAGGAGCATCGAGGCATGCCCGGCGGACAGGACGAAGCGATCCCGGTTGATCCAATGTGGAGATTTAGGGTCGTAGCGAAGGAATTGTTGCCAAAGCGTGTAAGCGAAAGGCGCGGCGTCCATGGCCGTGCCCGGATGTCCCGAGTTAGCTTTCTGAATGGCATCGATCGAGAGGGTGCGGATCGTGTTGATCGCGAGCTTGTCGATGTTCTCTGGAGGCTGCGCCACGTTTTTCGATCCTCCGTATGACCGGGTCCAGCACCTTCACAGCTTCGAAGGCCGAAGCCGAAAGTCACAAACGCCGATGACAGCCCGGTGAAGCCAGGATTTACAAGTTTGCTCGCTGTGTAAACCGATGGTGGATCCAAGAAGATTGGATCCGCTAAGTACAGTGTCCGTCTATGGCCTTTCGATCAAGTCTTAGAGCTGATGTAGGAGTCGTGTACCCGACAATTCTGCACAATATGGCAAGAAGTCTGGAGCATATTAGGTGGATCGCGCATCATGCGGCTCGGTCACTTAGTTAGCCAGGTTTGAACGAGGAGGCGCCCTATGGGTGATGCAAAGACTGAGGCGAAGTCCCAGCAGGCGCTGCATTCCGGCGTTCCTCGCATGTGCCGTTGGCCGATCTGGCTTGGGTTGACGCTCCCGCCCGAGATCTTGTGTTGTAAAGAACCAAACGCCATTGCGAGGGCTGAAAGGCGAGTGGCCATAGCACCGCTATAGCGAGCACAGCCGCAAGGAGCCGCAAGGCGACAATCGCGAACTCGATCTGCATCGGACTCTCCGCAAACTACGAGCAAGAGCCTAGGCTTAGATGTTTGCCAACATGGTGCCGATGTGTTTCGGAACGTTGCCTCACACAGAAATTTGTTTCGAAACTTTTCTGAAGCCGAGGATGCTTGGTTTCGTCACAAATTTCACCGACATCGGAGTTATTCAACGCTATCTTTAAGGCGTTGGACGCGAGGTACGGTGCGCTCGCCAACAAAGAATTCGGGTTTTTGAATGAACGAAGTTGTGCCTCCTCAAAAGATCAACTCGGATAAGGACCGAGCCGAAACGGAGGCCGTCTTAGGCGTTGGCAAGCCGACGTCGAGTCTTCGTCGTTTTCGGTCGGCTATCCTTGCCGGCATCGTGCTGGGCATCGGGGCGCTCGGTTACAGTCTGTTGGGTGGCGGCGCGGCAAACGGCGTGACCTACATTACCGAGTCTGCGACCCGCGCCAATCTCACCGTTACAGTGACCGCGACAGGCACAGTTCAGCCGACGAACGATGTGGAGATCTCGAGTGAGTTGTCGGGCATCGTTCGTACCGTCTTCGTCGACTACAACAGCGCCGTAACCGAGGGGCAGGCCCTAGCAGAGCTCGACACGCGAAAGCTGAAGTCTGCCGTCGACAGCTCCAGCGCCAGGTTACAGGCGGCCAAGGCGAAAGTGAGCGAAGCGCAGGCCAGCGTGGCCGAGACCCGGCTGGACTTTGAGCGCAAAGCTAGGCTCGCAAAGACACAAGCGGGTTCCATTCTGGATTTGGAGGTGGCTGAGGCGAAACTCAAGCGTGCTTTGGCCATCGAGGAAAGCGCCAAAGCCGACGTTGCGTCAGCGAGCGCCAATCTTGCGTTGGCAGAAACGGATCTAGAGAAGGCGTTGATCCGTTCGCCAATCACCGGCGTCGTTTTGAGCCGCAATGTTGAACCCGGACAGACCGTCGCATCCTCACTTCAAGCGCCTATTCTGTTCACCATCGCTGAGGACCTGACGAAGATGGAGGTTCGCGTCGACGTCGATGAGGCGGATGTTGGCAAGGTCCTTGAAGGGCAGAAAGCCTCGTTCGCCGTGGATGCATATCCAGATCGACGGTTCGACGCCGAAATCCGCGAGCTGCGCTATGGGTCCGAAGTTGTCCAAGGTGTCGTGACGTACAAGGCCGTGCTGACAACAGACAACTCCGAGCTACTCTTGCGGCCCGGCATGACGGCAACGGCCGAGATTGTGGTTGCCGAAGTGCATGACGTGCTCACAGTGCCCAACGCGGCCTTACGTTTCATCCCACCTAGCGTTCAGCCACAAGATCAGCGGAGCTTTCTGCAGAAACTGGTGCCAGGACCGCCGCGCTTGCGCAAGCCGAGCGGAGCCCAACAATCGCGGGGACCTGAGCGTAAGGTCTGGATTGTCAGCAATGGCGCGCCAGAAGCACGCGCCGTTACGATTGGCGCAACCGATGGTAAGCGAACGGAGATCGTAAAAGGCGAGCTTGAAACAGGCGAGGGCGTGATTGTCGATTCGGAGCGCCGCCAGTGAGCGACGAGGAAACTTTAGACGCCTCCGCACCCAACGTCATTGATTTGCGCGCGGTATCGAAAACCTATGGGCGCGGGGAGGCGGAAGTACGCGCGCTTGACGGAATCGACCTGAGAATTCGGCGGGGCGAGTTCACGGCCGTCATGGGACCGTCCGGCTCGGGCAAGTCAACGGCAATGAACATTATCGGCTGCTTGGACCAGCCAACGGCGGGCAGCTACCGATTCAACGGTGTTGAGGTGGGCAGGCTCGACCGGAAACAGCGGGCGCTGCTGCGGCGGCACTATATCGGTTTCGTTTTCCAGGGCTTCAACCTGCTGGCCCGGACATCCGCCGTTGAGAATGTGGAACTTCCTTTGATTTATCGGGGCCTGCGTCAGTCAGAGCGGCGACCGCTGGCACTGAAGGCACTTGAGCGCGTTGGCCTTGCAGACAGGGCCGTACATACGCCTTCAGAGCTTTCAGGCGGTCAGCAGCAGCGCGTCGCGATTGCCCGCGCGATTGTCACAGATCCTGCCGTTCTTCTTGCGGACGAGCCGACCGGCAATCTCGATACAAAGACCAGCGAAGAGATCATGAACTTGTTGGTCGATCTCAATATTTCGAAGGGCATCACCGTCTTGATGGTTACCCATGAGCCGGAAATGGCACGTTATGCGCGTCGCGTTGTTGAGTTTCTCGACGGCCGCATCGCGAATGACAGTGCGGTTCTGGAGGCCGCTTGATGTTTTTCGAGACGCTCAAACTCGCCGTTCAAGCTATCCGGCGTAACGCGCTCCGGTCATTCCTAACGCTGCTCGGCATCGTTATTGGTGTGAGTGCCGTGATCGCGATGGTGACGATTGGCAACGGCACGACAGTCAAAGTCCAGGAAGAGATGGCCAAGCTAGGCACGAATGTGCTGTTCGTCCGTCCAGGTCAATGGGGGCCGGGCCGCTCCAGCGCGACGGCGAAACAATTCAATGATCGAGATGTTGTCGAGATGCGGGAGCAGCTTCGCGGCATACGCGCGGTCGCACCATTGGCGCAAATGTCGGCGACCGTTGTGTACGGCAATGAAAGTCGGAGTACGGGCGCCATCGGAACTGATGCCAGTTACATTGTCGCGCAGGATTGGGAACTCGCGCGAGGCCGCAATTTCCTGGACGGAGAGACGAGGAGTGGCCAGGCGGTCTGCATCCTGGGGAAAACGGTTCAGGAGCAGCTTTTTGGCGGAGAGGAGTCCCTCGGTAAGCGCATTCGCTTGAGTAATGTCTCTTGCGAGGTGATCGGCACCCTGGAGCCCAAGGGCGAATCCGGATTCGGCACTGATCGCGACGACGTAGTTCTGATCCCGCTTCGGACCTACCAGCGACGGATCGCGGGCAATACCGACATCAACAGGATCACCGTGTCGGCTCTCGACGGTGCTGATACGTCCAAGGTCCAAGCGGACATTGAACGTCTCCTGCGGGAACGGCGCGGGATCTCTGGGGGCGAGGAGGACGATTTTGGTGTTGCGGACATGAAACAAATCGCCGATGCGCAAGCCGTGACGACCGGGATCCTGACCATGTTGCTGAGCGCCGTCGCTGGAGTGAGCCTGTTGGTCGGCGGCATTGGAATTATGAACATTATGCTTGTTTCGGTGACGGAGCGGACCCGCGAAATTGGTATCCGGCTTGCCATCGGGGCCCAGGAGAGCCAAGTCCTTATGCAGTTCCTCGTGGAGGCCGTAACGCTGTCGCTGCTAGGCGGCGCGATCGGCGTTGCGCTTGGCCTTGGACTCGCTGGAGCTGTCTCGGTCGGCATGCAGATACCGTTCGTTTTCGATCTTGGGATCGTGCTGATTGCTTTTGTCTTCTCGGCCCTGATCGGCGTTGTCTTCGGCTACTTCCCTGCGCGCCGAGCGGCACAACTTGATCCGATTGATGCGCTCAGGCGCGAATAGTCCTCAGGACGCCTGAGTGATCCAAAGCCGGGCCTTCGCGGCATCTTCAAGCGGATAGACGCGAACCGTGCTCGGAAGAAATATACCAAAGATCTTCACAGCACCCGCAATCCAGTCGATATCGGTGATCACGGCGATGCGGTCCCACTTGGTGAAATGATCCATGCCGGTCTTGAAGTCTTCCCAGGCCGCGCCAGCGTCGTAGCCTGTGAAGTCGTTGGCCACTTCGTACAGCATACGGACTTTGGCGTTCGACTGGAGCGCTGCTTCTACGGCTGGAATGAGTATGTCGTCGTAGTCCTGGCGCGTCACGTTCCCGTGGCAGGAAATGGCGACCACATTGCTCGGAAAGCCTTTGAGAAGCTCGATCACCGACCGCCTCCATTCACTCGTGGGCTAAACGTCACGGAGCCTTGGATTCGCATTTCTCGTCGCCGGCGTTCCAGGTGCAGCCGAAGCTGCTCGTATTACAAACAGACTCACTGGAATGATTGCCACACCGATCCACTGCGGGTGGAGGGCCGGGTAGGCAGCCTTTGTTGTTCGCCGCGTCGTACCAGCATTCAGGTTGAGCCGCGCATTGAGCAGAGTCGCGAATGGCTTGGCAGCGAACCTCTTCGGCATGGACCACAGTGCTGCCGAATGAAAAGGCGACGATGGTGATACCAAATGCGATAATACCGGCGCGCATATATCCTCCAATTTTGGTTGCTTTGTCTTTCGACGCCGTTTTAGCCAGACAAAAGGGTCAAAAGATAGTCCTGGCGAGCCGTCAAGCTATTCATGGTCAGGACCCGGGCGATGTGTCCCCGGGTGCTCGGGATGTGGCCCTGCCAATAAGGGGAAGTCGTGGCATCCTACTTTTGGCGTCTAGACCCGGGAAGGCGCAGCAGGGTAAGCCGTGCGGCGAGTAAGTGGACGTGCTATCAGCATCGGGTCTGCACGGAAACGGCACTGGGTCTGGCATGCTCGACAGGCTGCTAAATATCATTGCTCTCAGAGGTTTGAATGAACATTGCCCCGTCAAAGCTCCCCCAATTGGGGTTGGGGTGGCTGGTTTGATTAGGTTGGCGTCGGCGGCATTGCCGGTTGGCCTCAGGACTTAGGAGACATTACTTCATGGACATTCCTCATATTCCGGTCGGTGATAATCCGCCCCACGAGGTCAACGTGATCATTGAGATCCCGCAGGGCGGGTCGCCAGTGAAGTACGAAGTCGACAAAAAGTCGGGCGCGCTTTTTGTTGATCGTTTTTTGCATACGGCGATGTTCTATCCCGCGAACTACGGCTTTATTCCGCACACCCTTTCCGAGGACGGAGACCCTGTGGACTGCATCGTGATCACGCCGACGCCAGTTGCCCCTGGCTCGGTTATTCGCGCACGCCCAGTCGGTGCGCTGCTCATGGAGGATGAGGCGGGTATCGACGAGAAGATCATCGCGGTCCCGATCGACGAACTGCACCCCTATTACAAGCGCGTATCGAGCTATCGCGATCTTCCCGAGATCTTGATGGAGCAGATCGGCCATTTCTTCGAGCACTATAAAGACTTGGAACCCGGCAAATGGGTCAAGCTCGTGCGCTGGGCAGAGGTCGGCGAAGCAGCAGAACTCATTCGCAAGGGTGTCGAGCGAAACGCCGAGTCCTGAGATACCCCGACTGTTTGACCTAGCTCAAAGTGTCTAGCGCCAGTCCGGCGTTGAGTGCCTGGATCGCGCGCGTCCAATGTGCGCGTGCAAACGGGGGAACGCTTTGACCGACTCAAAACCCGATCTTGCTGACTTCTATCGCCCAGTCCTCATGGAGGACATGATGGATACCGTCGGCGTGGAGCCATTCGACATCCTCGATCTCGACGGCGGCCAATCCTACCTTCAAGCTCGCGCTAACTGCCACGCGTGCTCTTGCAAGGCCAATTGCTCTAAATGGCTCGCTGCCAACTCAGAGGGCGAACCACAGTCGTTTTGTCCAAACGCTGAACTGTTCAAGGCAGCCAAAAGTTAGACTCTGCAGCGTGCTCATCCAGGCTCGGATGCGACAACAGAAGACTACGCGGATCGAAGTATTGTCCCCGCTTCTTCCAATCATGTTGAAGCAAAGTCGCCACGCGCCATAGCGTTCGACAAGACTTGTGTTGTCTGACATTCTGACCGACCGGTCGATTGAGCCCATAGGGCAATCGAACGCCGTCGCTGACATATGCGTTCACTTTGCTCAAAGATAGAATACCGACGCAAGCCGGAGTACGCGAACTGCCATGACCGTTTGTGAGGGAGGGGAAACTGTCCGGCGACCGACTTCAGAACGACGCGAAAGAGATTGAGCTAAAGCTCCTCTTCGACGAGGACCACGCCGCGGCTCTATTGGCGCACCCGCTCTTTGCGAGGGGGGACGCCGAGCCGTCTGGGCCACGCGTGCTGGAATCGAAGGAGCGCGAACTTCTCTCGACATATTACGATACGCCTGACGACCGCTTGCGGCGCGCGGGGGTCTTCTTGCGTGTGCGCCGAACTGGGACCGGTTATGTCCAGACGATTAAGACCGCGCGGGCCGAAAGTGAGTTTCTGGAGCGCAGCGAGTGGGAGTGTCCGCTCCCAACTCAGGACTTTGATCTTTCCGCCGCAGCCGGAACCGCCCTTGAGCCGCTACTCAGCGATGCGGTTCGAAAGGCGCTCTGCCCGCGCTTCGACACCCGTTTCAAGCGGAGGACGTTTTTGATCGATGATGACGGGAGCCTGATCGAGGCCGCGGTTGATCAGGGAGAAATCGTTGCCGCTGCGACGCGCGCACACGTGTGCGAATTGGAATTAGAACTGAAGTCCGGCAAGGCGGAGCGATTGTTCGCTCTGGCAAGGCAATTAGCGGAAACAATACCGTTGACTGTCAGCATAAGGACGAAGGCCGAACGCGGATTTGACCTGCTTGATGGCGGGGAGCCTCAATTCGAGAAAGCTCTGCCTGTCGAAATTCCTCCCGGCGAAAGTTGTGCAACGGCGTTCCAGATCGCCGCTCGAAATTGCCTCCGGCAAATACTTGTAAACCTATCTGGGACGCGCGCAGGCGAGCCCGAGGCACTGCATCAGATGCGGGTTGGTCTCCGCCGCATGCGGGCGGCAGTTTCATTGTTCGGAGAGATTGTCGAAGGTCCTCAATGCCCCGAGGTCGCTGCCAACCTCAAATGGATCGCGAGCCAGCTCGGGCCCGCTCGTGACCTTGATGTCTTTAACTCCGATATCGTGCATCCCCATCTTGAACAATTCCCCGACGACCCCGGTTGGAAGGCGGTCGAACAACGGGCACGCAAAGCGCGGGACAAGGCGCTAGAGGCGGCCGTTCAAGCGATCAATTCAGCGCGCTGTCGGCAGGCGTTGTTGGATCTTGGGGCCTGGATCGAGTTTGGCGACTGGACCGACGGCGCCAATCGTCTCGGACAAGAGCCGATCGGCGCTTACGCCGTGGCTAAACTCTCGCGGCTGCGTCGCAGTGTCTTGAGGAAAGGTAAGGACCTTCAGACGTTGAGTGTGGCTGATCGCCATAAACTCCGTATTCGTGCCAAGCGAATGCGCTATGGAAGTGAGTTCTTTGGCGCGACGTTTCCCAAGAAGGCTCAGGCCAAGCGTCTCAAGAAGTCGCTATCAGCCCTCGAGATGCTTCAAGACTCGCTCGGAACGCTCAACGATATCGCCAACCGGCAATCAGTTTTCGATCTTGGCGGTGAGGAGTATGGGTCCGAAGCGTTGCCAATGCCGAAGGTCGACGATAGCGAGGAAAAAACGCTCATGAAAAAGGCGAAGCGGGCTTATGCGCGCTTCGCCGATACCAGGGCTTTCTGGAAGGCGTGAGCCCGCTACTCTGCAGGCGGCGTGGCGCCATCCCGCGAGGACGGGCTATGGCTCTTCACATCGCCACGCATCCGGCGTGCGTGGTCTTCTAGCTGTCGTTCGGCCGCTTTGAACGCATCCCGAACGGCAAGGTAGACATCCTCATGAGCTTGGTCTAGCGGCTTCGCGCGATCCACGACGAGGTCCTTGCCGGGAACGCTAATGTCGATGTGAACGTGGTAGAGCTTTCCCTTATGCTGGTGGCGGTGGGGCGCTTCGACAACGACGCTGCAACCGATGATACGATTGGATAGCCGGCTGAGTTTCGCAACTTTCTCGCGGATGCGGTTCTCGACCGCCGGGGAGGGATCCATGTTGCGGAAGCTAATATTCAAGGGAAAGTCCATACGGCACCTCCTTGCTGCGTCTTTAAATCCTAAACCTATCTAGTCTATTCTGCTCCCAAATGTGGAGAAAAGGCGAGTGTCTTCTTGCGCTGTGTCAAGGCGCGTCGGACGTGCCAATGCCACTGTAAATAGAAGACCATCAAGGGGTCTTGGAGGTTGTCCATGAAGCCCACTCGGGTGCTACTACCCATCAATTCCAAGGGGACGACGTCAGCCTGTGCCGATGTCGCCTTCTCGCTTGCGCGACGGTTCGAGGCTGAGCTGGAGGTCCTGCATCCCTGCCCTCCGCCGGCCCAGAGGCTGCCCTACGCCACCGAACTCAGCCCCATTTATTTCGAGGCCTATTTGGACGTATCGCGGAAACAGGTTGACTACGAGGAGAAGCAGGCGGTTGCCTGGTTCGAGAAGGCTACTGCCAAGTGGGACGAAGTCGAATCGCAATTGCTGACCGTCGAAGGCCTTGTCGGACCGGCGATCGCCCAGCGCGCAAAGACGGCCGACTTCAGCGTTTTGCCGACAGTATCGGCGGCAGACGACGAGATGTTCGACGAGGCGCGAGATGCCGCGCTGTTCTCTTCAGGGCGGCCCGCGCTTTTTGTGCCGGATGAGGCGAGCGCCCACATCGGCGAGACAGTTGTTATCGCGTGGAAGGACGCTGTTGAAGCGGCCCGCGCTGTTGCAGCAGCCGGTCCGTTCCTAGAAGAAGCAAAGCGGGTCCGCTTGATCAGTTTGGTTCCAGACGGCGATCCCGAAGATGAAACGGCGCTGGCGATGGCCAATTACCTGAAGGCCGCTTGTCTTCCGGTCGAGCTGTCATCCGTGCAGCTCGGGGGACGAGAGGTCGGCGACGCTATTCTTGAAGAAGCGGGATCCGGCGTGCTTCTCGTAATGGGCGGTTATGGGCGTTGGCGCTGGCACGAATGGATTTTTGGAGGCGCCACTGACCATGTTCTCCACGCGACGGACATCGCTGTTTTGATGAGCCACTAGGCTCCCTCAGGCGTTTGTCAAGTAGCAGTTCGAACGCAAACGGGCGCGCCTACGCGGTGGCGCAACGCGCCCGCTGTCGCGAGAACTTCGGATGCCGCGTTCGTGGGCTTACTGTGTACTTTCGGGCGTGCCCATGCCCATGGCGTCCTTGGTCATTTCCTTACCCATATCGACCGCGGCATCAGAGCCTTCCTTCGCCATGCCGGCTACACCCTCAACGGCACCATCGACCACGCCGCCCGCAGCTTCACCCATGCCCATGGCGTCCTTGGTCATTTCCTTGCCCATGTCGACTGCGCCGCGACCAGCGTCCTTGGCCATGCCAGCAGCGCCCTCGATGGCGCTTTCAGTCATGTTTGCGGCACCGGTGGCCGCATTCTCAGCGGCCCCAGTCGCACTCTCGACGGCATTCTCAGTGGCCTGACCAGCCGTGCTGGCTGCACCTTCGGCGCTATCGGCGGCCTTTTCGGTGGCGTCGTCCGCAAGCCCGAGCGCGCTCTTGATGCTGTCTAGCCAACCTCCCTCGGCATGCGCCGTCCCGAGGCCGAGGCCAAATGTCAGCGCAAAAGCGATGCAAACGTTCCTGGCAAAACTCATCGGTGTCATCTCTCTGTCCTGAAATCCGCTTCCGCCATGCGTGGCGGTTATCCTTTTGAGCCCCAACCGCTGGAGTGGATGCGCGATGGCATCACACACTCCAGTCGGTCAGCGCAAGACGAATCGACAGGTCAGTTGCCGCCTCCGACTAAGCCTTCAACGGCGCCTTCTGTCATTTTGGCAGCGCCACCGACAACGCCCGCTGCACCCTCGACAACGTTCTTGCCGGCTTTAGCTGCTCCTTCGCCAACACCCTTTGCGACACCAACTGTACCCTCTACGGCGCTTTTGCCCATCTCCCCGGCGCCTTTGGCGGGATCCTTAGTCATTTCGGCAGCGCCTTGGGCCATGCCACCCACACCGTCGACGGCACTTTTGCCTGCGTCCACCGCACCCTCGCCGGCGCCTTTGGCAGCCCCAACAGTGCCTTGTGCCGCTCCATCGGTCATCTGCTCAGCGCCGTCCTTGACCTCTCCTGCATAGGCAGTGGTAACGCCCAGAGCCAGAAGAAGGGCTGCTGCGGTGCCCGTGATCTTGGTGAATGCCATCGAATTGATCTCCTGTTGTTGGTGCCCCGTTGGGAGCTAATGAGTATTGCCACCCTCATATGAGAACAGGCGCAGGCCTTTCCACTGACGTGGCGGGATGGGACCTACATACATGTCGCGCCCGCGCGAAGGTGTCCTGTAGCCAAGCTTGGAAAACGGCCGAATCATTGGCTGGTTCCGTCGGTCAAACCCGATGCGACACTTCGGCCCATAGGCCAGTAACTTTGCGCCGTCGCTGTGGGCAACAGAGGGGTATTGGGGCAGCCAGGTTGGCCGCTGCGGGTGCACAGCGGTTAACCGATGTGTTCATATTCGGATTTCCCGCAATAGCCGGGAAGCATTGGCAATGCTATTACCAGGGGTGCCATTGCCATTTGGTGGGTTCGGGCGTCGACTGTGTTTGGCCAAATCGTGAAATTCCAACGCCTTACGCGGTGTGCCTGAAGCTGACGATTGGAACTTATGGGCAATTCTCAAAGGCATGGCCAATGGTTAAGCCGGGCGGGCGAGGGCGTGGTCGCACATTCGGCTTCCCGGTGGAGACGTTATATTAAGTGCTGCAGAAGCTCTGGTACGATCAACCGGTTCGGACGCAACTTATTGTCGTTGTTGCGGCAATAAATCTCGTTGCGGCTTTGGTCGCAGCGACAGTTGCGGTTCTGAACACGCGAACAGCGACGAATGTGGCCATGGACGCCTCGGTTGAAGTGGCGGAGCGCTTCGTTGATGTGACGCTTCGAGATCTTGCCCGACAGAAGAAGCTGGACAATCTCGAAGAAGAACTGCCCCCGCTACTCAGACATCTGCGGCACGTTCGGATCATGTTCATGAATGATTCGGGTCGGCTTGTTATTATTACCCCTGACGGAGAAGCGCCGGGGATAAATCAATCCGTCGCGCCCAATTGGTTCGTGTCGCTCGTGCATCTCGATGTGCCTGAGCGCAAAGTGCGCATTCTGCCCGATGGCTCGCACCCCGTAATAATTGTTGGAGCGCCGGGGGACGAAATATCCGAAGCTTGGCGGGACTTCCTTTCTCTCGCCGTGATCTGGGGCACGATCAATATCCTTGTACTGATCATTCTCTATATTGTTCTTGGTCGCGTGCTTGACCCGCTTGCCAGTCTTTCGAAGGGTATGCGCCAGCTTGAGGTTGGCGAGTACGGGGCGAGACTGCAGAGTGCCAGGGTGAAGGAATTGGCCGTTCTCACGGATCGGTTCAATACGCTGGCGAGCGCCCTGGACGTCACCAAAAGAGAGAACGAAAGCCTCTATCAGCAATTGATCAACGTGCAAGAAGCCGAGCGTCGCGAGATTGCCAATGAACTCCATGACGAAGCCGGCGCCTGTCTTTTTGGAATTGCCGCAAACGCCTCGTCAATCCAGACCACCGCGGGAAAATTGGAGACCGAGCGCGCTAAGCGAATCTCGCGTCGCGCGGGTGAAATTCTTTCAATTGCCGAACGCTTGAAAGCGATGAATAGGGCGCTGCTCAAGAAGTTGCGCCCGGGCCCGCTTGGCCAGGTCGAGCTTTCCGACCTTATTGTTGAGCTCACGGCAGGCCTTCAAAGCCATCACCCCGACGCACAGATCCACACAACAATCGGACGACTCGCGAAATCCTATGGCGAGGACAAAGATCTGGCTATCTATCGCTGCGTCCAAGAGGCCATTACCAATGCGATTCGCCACGGTAAGGCAGAGAATATCCATATTGATCTTGATCAGGTGGAGGTCGCGAACGGCGTGGGTAAAACCAACGAAGTCCGGCTTAGGATTGCTGATGATGGCTCCGGCATTCCGTCACAGCAATCGAAGGGCTTTGGGCTCACAACAATGACGGAACGCGTGCGGTCGGTTGGTGGGACATGCACGATCATGGCCGAGGCATCGGAGGGGACGACCATCAGAGTCGAAATTCCAATTAATCAGAAGAAAGACGAACCGACTGCGCCCGCACGGGCGCCGGAATTGGCCGGGGAGCTATTATGACTCGAGTTCTTGTTATCGACGATCATCCAATCGTTCTGCAGGGTACTACGCAGTTGCTTGAGGATGTCGGTGTGAAGCAGGTCCACCAGGCACAGAGCTTGGCGGATGGCTTCCGCGCGTATCGAACTCAAAAGCCGGATGTGATCATCGTCGACCTCGCAATGCATAACGGGGCGCTCGGCGGCCTGTCATTCATTCGGCGACTGCGGTTGCACGACCAAGATACCCCCATTCTTGTTTTTACGATGCACTCGGATCCCGTGATCGTGTCGCGGGCTCTCGAGGTCGGTGCCACGGGTTATGTGTTGAAGGACACGCCGCCGGAAGAGGTCCAAACAGCTTTTCAGCGAGTGCGCGACAATCGGCCTTACCTCAGTCATGACCTGGCTTCCGAGGTGGCGTTTATGGAGGCGCGCGGAACGACGAACCCATTGCGCCAGATGACTGTCCGGGAACTACAGACCCTCGCACTTGTCGCTGAGGGCAAGCCCTATGGCGTCATCGCGGAGCATCTGCATGTCAGCTACAAGACCGTAGCCAACACGTGTACGCAGCTTAAAGCTAAGCTCGGCGTGCGCACCTTGCCCGAGCTCATGCGAATCGCGATCCAGCATCTTCCCGCCGCGAACGGAAAAGTTCAGCGCTAGAACTTCTGCATCTGACGGCGACGACCGCGCGATCATTGTGGAATCGGCAACGTTCTAGAGGTTCCGTGCAAATGTCATGATTCAGATCGCGCGTCCGCAGAATGCAAAACAAAGGCGTGCACTAAACGCCTTCCGCGTTTGGGAGGAACTCTGGTAGATGTATGGAAACTTGGCGTCCAATGTCTTGCCGGCATCGGGCGTTTCTCCTGTTCCCAAGAAAGCGTCCACTGGCAATCTCGAGCCCTTGAAAACCTAAGGCTTTCTCCCGGAACCGGCCTCGGCCCCGATCAGTTCCCTTTCCGAGAATAGCGGGCTCGGATCGCCGATGAAGTCACCGTCAGAAAAGTGCCGAAAGACAGCAAAAGACAGCAGCAGTGTCGTAAGACGGAAGAACGTAAGGGCTAAAGTAAAGAATGGGCTGCGCACCCTGAATTCTTGTGCAGCGCAACAAATGAAAACGCGATTTGGCAGAAATCGTTACCAAGACCACATTTCACTTGCATTGCATTTTCATTTGGCAAATATGAGGGGGTAGCTTGGCAATTCGCAAGAAATGAAGTGTCACAGGAAGAACGGCACAGAGTCTTTTGTAAATCGTCTGGCACAATTTCCTCGTGAGGTGTCAAAGCGTATTGTGTTCAACGGAGAACCCGCAGCCAGTAGCGGGCGCGAGGCTTAGTTTT
>NZ_JBZMXT010000049.1:0-16976 GCF_058506495.1 Methyloceanibacter sp.
GACATGCCAACGCGCTTGTAAGAACCTGGACGCAAGCGCGTCTCGATGCGGGGCTCCCGGATGAGGTTGAAACAGCTCTCGAGATAGGAGCGGTGCCCAGTCTTTGGGACGGCTTCCTCATCGGCGCGGTCTTCGAATTGATGAAGGCGCTCCCCCATGTTGCGATCCGAGCGTCACTGGCCACGTCTGACGTCCTGGCGCAACAACTTGACGAGGGAAGTCTTGACCTCGCGGTCATATATCAACCACGAAATACGACGGGATTGACGGTCTTTCAGCTTTTCGAGGACGAGTTTGTACTCGTCAGCAGCAACCCCGATCCCCTGGCAGACCCGCTCGACGAAAATTATGTCCTGATAGATTGGGGACCGGAGTTTCGCGCCGACCACCTTCTAAATCTTCCGCACCTTGCAGCTCCGGCACTGCAGCTCGGCATTGGCACATTAGGGTTGCAGTACGTTAGAGCCGTACCGGCGGCTGGATATTTTCCAAGGAGGGTGATCGCGCCAGAACTGCGAGCAGGATGGTTACGCTTTATCGACGATGCGCCTCGGTTTGCCTACTCGGCCTACGCGGTAATTGGTGATGAGAGCAAAGATAGCTACGCGGGTCAGGCTGCGCGTTTCCTCCGCACATTCTCCAAGCAGAAATTTGGGGCAACGGGCGGTGCTTGATTGACGAGGCGGAGCTTGGGCGGCTCACCAAACTCCCCTCTTACTTGCCTCGCGTTTAAAGCATCGGCGGCTATGTGCCAAAAGCGGACACGAGGGGTACACTAGGACTCACAGTCCGAACCAAGAGGAGAGATGCGACGACCCTAGCCATCAAGGCTGCTCAGCTGCCGGGGTTATCGGCCTTGGCGACCTACGCTCAACTACTTGGCTTGTTACGTTTGGCTTCTACATGACAATCCGTACTTTGACTGCTTTGGGTCTCTTGTTAACGACACCCGCACTCAGTGAGGAGAGGCCCGCATTCGATTGCGCGAAGGCAAGAACTTCTGCTGAGAAGCTGATCTGCGAAGACGCAGATCTCGCCAAGCTGGATCGCCTGGTTGCGGACCGCTATGCGGCCGCCTTGGAGGCGATCAAAGCGCTAGATACCGGTTCTGCTGAGGCCGAGAACACGCTGCGCGCCAATCAGCGCGGTTGGATCAAGGGTCGGGACGACTGTTGGAAAGCAGCTGACCTTAGAGAATGTGTCGAGGCGGCTTATCTACGGCGCGAGGGTCATTTGGTGGCTCGTTGGATGCTGGAAAAGCCAACGGGCACCTCCTTTTGGGGATGCGGCGGCAACCCTGCCAATGAAGTCGTGACAGTCTTTTTTGATACCGTGCTTCCCAGCGTTCGTTTTGAGCGTGGTGACACAATTGACACGGGGTCACTGGTTCGGACTGCTTCAGGTTCGAAATACGAAGGGGGCTTCGGCCGATCTATCTGGATAAAGGGCGAAAGGGCTGCCTACCGGGAACCTGATCCCGACGGAGCCACTTACGACTGCACGCTTTCTCAAAAGCGGGGGCGACGATAATTGCCACAGCGCTCACTCTAGGATGTTCACTTTAAGGAGTAGAGCGGACATGGCTTGATCGGCCTGCGATCTACGCCAACGACCCTGAGCAGTCATTCTCACAGGTGCCGATCAGGCCCAGCCTTATTTCCACCGCAGACTAATGACTTCAATCATTGGCCCGGCGGGCATTTCGGAAGGCCAAAAGAATTTTACGAACTCTTCTCTTCTCTGCGCTAGCCATCGCTCTCCTTGCGGTGGGTCTTGTATTCGTCGCGCCGCACTTCATTTCTGCCGAAGACCTAAAAGACAAGGTGCTCGCGCAGGTCGAGAGGGCGACCGGTTATCGCTTTCGAATCGACGGTCCGGTCAATGTTTCGGTCTTTCCCTCCCTCGATCTGGTTGCCCGGGACGTAGGGATCGCGCGGCCGGACCAGGATGGCACGGCAGAATTCGCCCAAGTCGGGACATTGCGGTTTGGTCTGGTGCTTAGAAGCCTGCTCGCCGGCAACGTCCAGTTCACTGAGATCACTTTGCTCGATCCCATCCTTAAGCTTCCGCTACCCGAGACCGCTGAATCGCGTTCCGGCGAGGCGTCGGACGAAGGAGCGGCGAAGCGTCAACGCTTAAGCATCAATAAGCTGATCATTCACAACGGTACGGTAGTTTTGCCTCAAAGAGATGGCGAACCTGGCGATCAGATTACGACTCTAAACGCGGAAGCTGAATTACCGTCGGCCAATGGACCGCTCACGTTCAACGCCGTGGCCAAATATGATGGCGATGCAATCTCGATGAAAGGAAAGATCGGCAGCTTCGCTCATTTCATTGACGGGGGCCCAGTGCCGGCGAAGCTCGAGCTCGAAACGCCTGATCTGTCGGAAGTTGCTCACCTGACAGGTGTAGCGTCGTATAAACAAGGTGGCTTCACGCTCGCGCAGTTCACAGCTCGGTCCGGTCCGCACAAAGTCTCGGGCACCGCAACGTATAGCGACGATACTCTGAAATTCACTCAAGGAATATTCGACGACGTGCCCTTCTCCGGGACGGCTCGTCTATTTCGCGACACCCTGACGGTAGACGCAGAAGCTTCACCGGAGGGCAAGGCTGTAAGGTTGTCGGGATCAATCGACAGATTCGATTCGTTCGCCGCTGGCGGTGATGCACTCATCAAGCTCAATGTCATGGCACCAGATTATCTTGAAGACAAGATAAGCGTGCACGGCACCGTCGCTAACAAAGACGACGCCATTGCTTTTCCGGAGTTCACCGCCGTCTCCGGTGTGAACGTCATCTCCGGCGCCCTTGTCTATAAGGATGAAGTTCTGAGACTTTCTCAGGTCACTGCGAAGTTTGGGGATCAAACGGTAGCCGGCGATGCGACCTATCAAGACGACATTGTCGGTATTGATGTCACGGCCGACATCGACGGGAAGCCTGCCAGAGTGACGGGCTCGATAACGGGTTTGGAGAAGCTCATCGATGGTGGATCGGCGCCAATCAAGCTCGAAGTAGAGTCTCCAAACCATCTCTCAGACAAAGCCGTCGTGACGGGCGATGCTGCTTACAAGGATGATGTGCTCGTTCTCAATACATTTACCGTGCGGTCGGGCACGTACACGGTCACGGGTAATGCAGTCTACAAGGACGAAGTTCTCGTCCTTGACCCAGTGAAGGCGCAAACGTCTGGCCAAACAGTGTCCGGTGCGCTCAAGGTGACCCTTGGAGGCGAGGTTCCTGCCCTTGCGGGGACGCTCGTCGCGACGGGCGCGGTGAAATCGAAGAACGGCGGCGCACCAACACAGCGAGCCCCGGCAGTCGAAACGAAGTCGATACCTGTACCTTCCGAGGCTGCCCCCAATCGGCGCGCCCCATCTTCGCGAGGTGGGGTCGAGGTTGCCGTCGCTCCGCCTCCCTCACAGGAAGCGCAGTCCGGAAAGAAAGCTGCGGCTGCTGGATCTGGGAAAGCAGTGCCGAAAGTCGACGCCATTGGTTGGCGCTCCGAGAAACTAGGGCTGTCAGCACTAAACGACTTGAAGGCAGATCTAAGCCTGAAGATTGATCAATTCGCGTTCGAGAACATCCGGATTAACGCCGCTACCGTCAAGTTGAAGCTCGCCAATGGCAAGCTCACTGCCGAGACCAAGGATCTCAAAGCCTATGGTGGCGGAGGAACAATGACGCTCGGACTCGATGCGACCGGAGCGCATCGTCTTAGTTTTGTGGTCAATGGTCTCGACGCTCATTCGTTTCTCAGTGATATCGCCGAATTTCAGACTATCGAAGGAAAAGCAGCCATTGCGCTCAACCTCACGGCAAGCGGCAACAGCGAGCGTGCGTTAGTCTCTAGCCTCAATGGCACAGCGAAGTTCGAGTTTACAAACGGTGCCCTGATCGGACTGAGCGTGACTAACATGCTCCGCAATCTCACCACGGGCGTACTCACGGGGTGGCAGTACAAGCAGGATAGCAAGACTGTCTTCACGAAGTTCAGCTCCAACTTCGAGATCGCTAAGGGTCAAGCGCAGACGAGCGATTTGCGCCTGAACGGCCCGCTCATTTCAATTGGTGGCGCTGGCACGGTTGATATCCCAGCTCAGCGACTCAAGTTTCGCGTCAATCCGCTCATGCTTGCGAGTGTCGAAGGCCAGGCCGGCAAGAACAATATGCTTGGTTTCCCTGTTCCGATTGCGGTTACCGGTCCGTGGGCCAAGCCGTCGTTTTACCCTGACATCGTAGGTGTCCTGGATAATCCAGTCGCTGCCTATCAGAAGCTCAACCAACTCGGTGGCGGTCTTGTTGCTATGCCTGCCAGCATGCTCGGCGTCGACACCGGCGAGGGCGGACTCGTGGAGAAGAGTATTGCTGTGCCCGGCGCGGTCACAAAGGGCGTCGTTGGAGGAATCGGCCAGATGCTCGGTGTCAAGAAACGCCCAGATCCCGCAGCTCCGGATGCTGCAGTTCCGGCTCCCGCAACCGCCGACCGGCCCAGCAACAACGCCACAAACGCGCGCCAAACGCCACAGCAAGAGCCCAATGCCGACGGAGCACAGAAAAAGCCGGGGTCAAAGCGCCCGGCCAATCAGATCATCAAGGACATTTTTGGTCGGTAGAGGCGTGATCTAGACTTCAAGGGTGTGAACCCTGAGCGCCTACGGACTCCTGTGGTGGTGCTAAGTGGACCAGTGATCTGGTCCGCCTCTCGATCTGCTTTCTAATCGATACTCGGACGATCGGCAGGAACATGGGCGGCCACTGTAAGCAGCTGGCCTGAACTTTCCCGCGCGGATCCTTTCGCTCTATGCTCAATGCGAAGCGGCTGCCCATCGCTGCTTCATTTGTCCTGAACTCCCTGCCTCGACGGAAGCGTCGGGGCTTTTCTTTTTCTGCTATGCTTGGTGACGCTGAGGCAAGGAGAAGGGCAATGCGCTGCCTGGCTACGTGCATCGTAGTCGCTGTGATGTTGACCGGCGGAGCGGTTGCGGAACCGTTCGTTGATTGGGCTAGAGCTTACAAAGCGGGCGATTATGCGCTTGCGTTTCAAGCAGCGCGACCGTTGGCTGAGCGGGGCGATGCCCGTGCCCAACTAATTCTGGGCCTGATGTACGTCGAAGGGAAGGGCGTCTCGCAGGACAAGGCCGAAGCGGTGAAGTGGTTCCGCCTTGCTGCTGAGCAGGGCGATGCTAGAGCCCAGTACAACCTTGGCAATATGTACGCGGCAGGCAAGGGCGTGCCACAGGATTACGTTCAAGCGCGTCAGTGGCTTTATGTTTCTGCTGAGCAGGGCGATGTCGATGCCCAAGCCAGACTCGGCATACTTTATTTCCATGGCTATGACATGCCCTCGAACTACGTAGAGGCGATGAAGTGGTCCCGTCTGGCTGCCGACCGCGGCCACCGTACCGCCCAACTCTTGGTGGGCCTGATGCACGGCGAAGGTCTTGGCCTACCGCAGGACTACATTTCAGCACATATGTGGCTCGATCTTGCTGCTGGTGACGGTGGTCCATCTGGTGCCGCGAACTACCGTGATGCGATCGCTAAAAAAATGGCTCCCGAAGATATAGCCAAAGCGCAGAAGATGGCTCAGGAATGGAAGCGCAAATGATGCATTGCTAACACTGCGCCCGCGCGGAGAAGCACCAAGGGGCTTCCACATGACATCACGACGCTCCCCCACACATGGGCACGTCGAGCCAGTCCCTGGCGGCTTCAAAGTGCCGTCGCTCGTTTGCATCAGTGCGAGAAAAACAATGCAGCAGATCGACTCGGCAGGCCCCTAGACCCGTTCAATCGCAGTCGCGTTCATTAATGATCGTAGAGCCGTGAGCTATGTTGGGAGTGATGCGGCGCTGAAGTCTGCTTAGGGATGTAGGGCACTCGCCCAAATCGAAGGAATTCGACCAGGCATGACCACTCCGGAAGAACTCTACCAACGCGCAGGCATACTATTGTCTGATGTGCCCAACTTTCAAAGGCAGGGGGCGCTGAGTGATTTGGAGGACCAATGGCTGGCTGCAGCAATTGCCGTTATCGAGAGCGCCTCCGAGATTGTCCCCATGCCGGATGTTTTGGAGATCTTTGACGCAAAGTATGCAGCGAAATTAGTCGTTTCACAGACCGCAAACGCCTACTTACGAGCGGCGAACGCAAGAGCCCTTGTGTCTCTCCTGCGTCGTGTTCTCGGCCGACTTGAGCTCCAAGTCCAGACAGAGGTGGTTGGTGCCTATGTGCCAGCAGGAGATATTGACGAAGCATACAGAGCCGTTGGTGACGTACTGAAGACTGCATCAAAGGACGTGCTTCTGGTCGATCCGTTTGCGGACGAGAAAATTGTCAACGCGTATGCACAGCAAGCCCCTCTTCATATTACTATTCGGATCTTGACTGACCCCGACAGGCATAAAGCAACGCTCAAGGGCGCGCGCGAACAATAGTCCCAAAAACACGGTGATCAGCGCCCGCTTCTCGTGAGGTTGGCTAGAGCACCGTTGCACGATCGGTTGATAATTTTAGATGGCGAGCGTGCCTGGTTTGTTACGCAGTCCTTTAAGGACCTCGCCGCGACCCATCCTGCCACGATCATCAGCACGCCCACCGAAATTGCGGACCTAAAGATAAAAGCCTATCAGGACATCTGGGCAGATGCTTTTGCTATGGCATAGCAGTTCGGATTGATCCAACGGTCTGTCGATCAAATGCCCGACGTGTGATTGTTGCTTTCGACCTAGTCACTACCACGATCTATGGGCTGAGGCCTGTTTTGGGTCCTTAGCATATTGCAGGTAAAAACTGCTTGCTCCATGCTTTCCGAAAAGACGACTCAGCTTAGTCACGTCACACGCCTCCATGGCGGCCAGAGATTCAATCCATGAAGCAACCCACCTCTCGCGAGAAGAGTATCGATAGCCGTCTAATCGGATGGCGTGAGTATGTTGCTCTTCCAGAACTAGGCATCGAGTCGATGCGGGCTAAGATTGATACAGGCGCCCGCACATCGGCGTTGAACACTGACAATATGGAGCGCTTTGAGCGTAACGGAGATATCTGGGTCAGCTTCACGTTACCAGCAGCAGGCCCAAGATCGACGGTGCGTTACGAGGCAAGGCTCGCGGATACCCGCAAGATCAAGAACACCGGAGGAATCCCCGAAACTCGACCTATAATCGAAACGTTATTCGTCCTTGGCAATCGAGCTTGGGTGATTGAGATTTCTCTCGCTGATCGAGAGAATATGAAGTTCGACATGATTGTTGGGCGAACAGCACTGCGCAAGAAGCGACTGATCGTAAACCCAGGTCGCTCGTTTCTCGCGGGGCAGCCCGTTGGACCGTCAGCGGTGACGTAGCGTCAAAGGTGAAACTGACGCGTTGGCGTCTGGCGCTGATCGTTCTCGCTATTTTGGAGTTGCTACAATGAAGATCGCGATGTTGGCCCGAAATGCTCAGCTCTACTCGCATAAGCGCCTCAAGGAAGCCGCTGAGGCACGAGGCCACGAGCTGAACATAATCAACACTTTGCAGTGCTATATGAACATCGCGTCACGGCGCCCTGAGATCTACTACAATAGCGAGAAACTGCCCGTCTATGACGCTGTCATTCCTCGCATTGGAGCATCAATTACCTTTTACGGCCTGGCTGTGTTGCGTCAGTTTGAAATGATGGGCGTGTATCCTCTCAATGAGTCAGTCGCCATCGGCCGCTCACGCGACAAATTACGATCGATGCAGATTCTGGCCCGCGAGGGTATCGGCTTGCCCGTAACGACTTTTGCGCACGATCCAAAGCAAACCGAAGAAGTTGTCCGCCTTGCCGGAGGCGCACCGCTTGTAGTCAAGCTCTTGGAGGGAACACAAGGTATCGGCGTTGTGCTCGCGGATACGAATCGGTCCGCAAAATCGGTCATTGAAGCCTTCCGTGGTGCCAACGTAAATATCCTCGTACAGGAGTTCATTAAGGAGGCAGGCGGGAGCGACATCCGCGTCCTCGTGATCGGGGGCAAAGTCGTCGCGGCGATGAAACGCACGGGCGCCGAAGGCGAGTTCAGATCAAACTTGCACCGAGGGGGTTCCGCTCAAACAGTTAAGATATCACCCGAGGAGCGGTCGACTGCGGTTCGTGCAGCAAGGGCACTTGGCTTGAATGTTTGCGGTGTTGATATGCTTCGAGCGAACCACGGCGCAGTGATCATGGAAGTGAATTCCTCTCCAGGGCTCGAAGGTGTTGAAAAGGCCACTGGCATTGATATTGCTGGAAGGGTGATCGAATTTCTCGAAAAAGAGGCAAGGCCCGGGAAGACACGAACCCGCGGCAAAGGTTAACGGTGACGCACGACGCCTTCGAGATCGGCGGCTTTAGCATTCCGCCAAACTCGCGCCAGACTGTTGATTTGCCGGTCAGCGTTCTGTCAGATCATACGCCTGTAAACATGTCAGTGCATGTCGTTCACGGTCGCGAACCTGGACCCACCTTATTCGTGAGCGCTGCTATCCACGGCGACGAAGTGATGGGTGTAGAGGTCGTGCGTCGGTTGTTGCGCGTGCCGAGCATCAACACCATGAAAGGAACGATGTTGGCGGTACCTATCGTCAACAGTTACGGCTTTCTCAGTCATTCGCGCTACCTACCCGATCGTCGCGATCTGAACCGCTCATTCCCGGGAGATGCAGTCGGCTCCCTGGCCGCACGGCTTGCGCATAAATTCATGACGGAGATTGTCGCGCGTTCCGACGTGGGTATCGATTTGCATTCCGCCGCCATCCACCGCACCAATCTCCCACAAGTTCGTGTTTCTCCAAGTAAGCCAGAGACGTTTGCGCTTGCTGAGGTATTCGGCGCACCCATTGTCATGACGTCTGGGCTTCGAGACGGGTCCCTGCGTCAGGCCGCCCAGCAGCATGATGTGGATGTGCTGCTGTTCGAGGCCGGCGAGGGTCTTAGATTTGACGAGGTGGCTGTGCGAACAGGGGTCGTGGGAATACTGCGCGTTATGCGTCATTTGGGGATGGTGAAGGCAAAGGGGATCGCCAAGCCTAAAGTCGCACCAATGCGCTCATCTTCGAGCTTCTGGCTTCGAGCACCAGTTGGAGGCCTATTGCGTACGCTAAAGAAAATTGGGACGCAGGTGGAGGGCGGAGAGGTGCTTGGCCTGGTATCCGATCCTTTTGGAGATTTTGAAAGCGAAGTCGTAGCCGACGAGCCCGGTCTCTTGGTTGGCCGGACAAATCTGCCTGTCGTGAACGAAGGCGACGGGCTTTTTCATATCGCTAGGATCCGCCCGCATGATGATCCGGCGGCAACAATCGACCGATTGGCCGGGCAACTGGAAGGGGACCCTCTGTTCGACGAGGACGAGATCATTTGACCGTGCCCAGCGACTAACTCTGCTGCACCCGCAAAAGGCTCTGGGAATCTAGTGGGTCCTGATGAGTCGTGACCGGCGGAGCTTCTGCGCTGATCGAATGCCAGCCGAAGCCACCGCGATTTGGAGAATTTTTTTGCTCCTCTGCCGCAATTAGGCTCTCAAAAGATACCGAGTTAGCTCCGGGTTAGTCCCGCATTTGCCGCCATCGACTCCTAAGTGTTTTCTAGGCCGGTCTCCGGTCGTCTTTTCGAGGAAACGAACCCATGAGGACTCTGCTTACACTGTCTACCGTACTAGCCTTTGCGGGGGCTGCGTCGGTTGTCATTGCCCAAGAGGATTGCCCATCAGGCACGCACTGGGACTCGGAACTGCAGACCTGCATTCCCAGCGAGGCCTAATCGGTCGCTCCGTCGCCACCAAACAGCCGGGATAGCCTGGGCATTGCGCCGCTCTCGCCCCGGCATCTTCATGCCCACTCTGAAGTGAGTTCGCGAACGCTGAGGCGGATGTGTTTTTTGTTCCTCTTACACATCCGGCCGTTGGCGGTCAGCCCGGCCTGTAGGGGCACGCGGGCCGGGCTGAATCTTGTTGTGAGCGGAGTGAGCCTGATAACGCGTTGGTTTGATCGGTCGACGATATTGTAACGGTCGTTTTTGGCTTTGTTTGCCACATAGTAATTCAGAGGGAACAGATGCTGCTGATGATGAAGTTCTCAATCCCAGTCGAAAGCGGCAACTTAGCTGCTCGTAGTGGACGTATGGAGAAAGCAATCGAGAGTGTCGTAAACGCGACAAACGCCGAAGCCGCCTACTTCACCATGATCGATGGTGAGCGTGGCGGATACATCTTTTTTGAGGAGGCGGACCAGGCACAATTGACCCACGTTACCGAGGCGCTGATGAGTGCTCTTGAGGCAGCTGTCGAGATTGTGCCGGCGCTATCGTTGGAAGACTTGAAGCACGGACTACCGAACTAGGCGGCAAGGTAACTTATGGAAGATATACGCTTGCTCCTAACAGCGCTGCCGCCAATGGATATCGCAAACGAATGGACCAAACGTTTAACGAAGACGATCTACACTAGCGAACAGAACTTCATAGAAGAGCTGCTGACAGTCTCCGGACCGGGCAACCTCTCAAGGAGAAATCCTCATGATCCAATTGTCAGATTGGATAGAGCAATGGGGTGCGGTTACTAACGACCTGTCTCAGGCGTTTATACTCTATGTGCCGCATCTTGTGGGTGCGATCGTCGTGCTCTTCCTGGGTTGGGCTGTCGCTCGCCTTGGTCAAATCATTGTAACTCGACTGGCGGGCACACTAAATCGTGTGTTCGGCCGACTTTTCGCAAAGAACCAGCGCATTCGCATTAGGTTGACGGATGGCGCAATCAACGTCGTCGGCGGCGTGGTCTTCTGGGTAATTATCGTTTTGGCGCTGACGGCGGCTGCCAAGATTGCCAAGCTTGATGTGTTCGCGCAGTGGCTGGACCGGATGCTCGCCTATCTACCAAGCTTGCTCGCCGGCGGACTGATTGCATTCATCGGATATCTGGCAGCCAAGTTCATACGTGACATTGTTACAGTGACGTTCTCGATGATGGGAACGGAGCGAGCGCAAATACTGGGTATCGTTGCTCAGTCTGCAACATTCCTCGTGGCCATTGTCGTTGGATTGGATCAGGCTGGGATCGACGTTGGCTTTATTATTACGTTGGTCGGTATTCTTGTCGCTGCTATAGCCGCTAGCTTTGCCTTAGCGTTTGCCCTGGGGTCTCAAACGTTTGTTGCCAATCTGATCGGCGTATATCAGATGCAAAACTATCTTCGGCCGGGACAAGAGGTAAGACTCGATGACGTGCAAGGTGAGATCCTGGACCTCTCCACGACGAGTGTTGTTCTGGCAACAGAAAAAGGGCGAGTGCTACTGCCTGGGCGACGTTTGAGCGAGGAAACTCTCACGCTACTCACACCTGATCGCGACGATGACCAGCAACGCGACTGACCTAGCATTGTCTTTCGCTCGAACGTTGCCGCGCGAGGCTTCGCGCGTGCTTGACTCTTTGGGCGAGTCAGACGTTGCTGCCTTCATCGTTACCGTACCTGCTGACGTTGCAGGTGACATCCTGCGAAACATGTTGCGCTGGCGCGCAGCAGCATGTCTGGAATGTCTCCCATCGGACAAAACAGCAACCATTGTGGGATCGATGGACTTTTACGATGCAGTGGACATCCTTCGACAAATCCCGAGTTCAGAACGAAGCTCGATACTGACTGAACTTCCTCGCGGCCTTGCCAGAAGTATAAAGACGGCATTGCGGTATCCGGATGGAACGGTTGGCGCACTTATGAATCCGGCATTACCGATGTTCCCGCATGATGCAACCGTCAAAGAGGCGATCAGTCAGGTAAGGAACTGGCGAACCAACATCGGTCACGTCTTTCTCTATCGAGACGAAAAGCGATTCCATGCAGCAGTGCCCGTATCCGCGTTGGTTAAGGTCCGAAGCGGAACAAGCCTAATATCGATCGCTGAAAATGACGTAGCGCCCGTATTTAGCCATGCGGATGTTCGGTCCGTTTCACAAGAAGCTGATTGGGACAACTATCCCGTACGCCCTGTTGTGAGTGCCAGCAGGAGACTTCTTGGCGGTCTATCTCGTAGCGTGGTGCGGCTTCACCAGCAACATCCCTCCGCATGGCGTTCGCAAATTGGGCCAACAACATTGGCAGGCAATGTGTTCACCGCCTACGTCCAAAGCTGCAACACGCTTCTCGCTCTGATGGCAGGATTGCTTGGCAACGGATCAGCGGCCGCCGGGACGGAAAGAAGACATGATCGGAAACGCTGACCTTGCCGTAGATGCCCTGAATCGACGGTTTGTCGCGGACCATCCATCAGATGCGTCATTTCATCTGGAGACGATGCCCACCGATGAAGCGGCCGGGCTACTCATCGGACAGTCTGTAAGGACAATTCTGCCCGTTTGGCGTCTGCTTGCGCCGAACGCGGCCGCTGCCATTCTGGGGGTACTTCCGATACAGCAGGCAGTAGATATTCTCGTTGCTTTGTCGCCAAATGAGGCCCTGCAACTCCTGGGGCTTCTTGAAGAAGACAAGCGTGAAGAACTCGTTGGCCACTTGCCCTCTTCAGTTGCGCAGGAGCTTCGTGACTTGATGATTTATCCTGCTGATACAGCAGGGCGCATCATGGACACACGCTTCATGGCGTTCCGCGCATCGACAAGGGCGCGCGAGGCTCTGAGGGCCATGCGCAAGGCGCGAATTCCGATGCCCCATAGCTTGTTTCTGCTGGATGCCAACAACCACCTCGAGGGCGAGGTGACAATGGCTCGTTTGGCCCTCGCCGAAACCAACGCCACCCTCGGCAGTCTCGCCCGACCGGCGCCAGCCAGGATCGATCCTATGGCACCGCAGTCCGAGGTGGCCGAACTGCTTGAGCGATACAAGCTTCTGAATCTCCCCGTCACAACGGTCGACGGCATGCTCGTGGGAGTCATTCGCCAGAAGGCCCTTATCGATACGATGCAGGCAAGCGCTTTGTCAGACATGCAGGCGATGGTCGGCGCCAGTCGAGAGGAGCGCGCGCTGTCCAGTCCGTTCTTTACGGTTCGGAAGCGCATGCCATGGCTGCAAGTAAATCTCCTTACTGCCTTCTTGGCTGCGGGGGTTGTGGGCCTGTTTGAAAGTACCATCGCACAATTTACTGCTCTTGCCGTGCTTCTTCCTGTCGTCGCAGGCGAGTCAGGCAACGCCGGTGCACAAGCGTTGGCAGTTACAATGCGCGGCTTGGCGTTGCGCGAGATATCGACACGAGATTGGTCGAGGGTCGTCACGAAAGAAGTCGCTGCCGGCTTTATGAACGGCGTTGCCATTGCTGTAACTTGTGGCATTGGCGTCTACTTATGGAGTGGGTCCGCAGGACTTGTGATTGTTATTGTCGTGTCGATGATACTGGCAATGGTTATGGCTGGCTTCGCCGGCGCCCTTGTTCCCATCATTTTAACAAAGCTCGGGCAGGATCCCGCCCAGTCGTCGTCAATCGTGCTTACCACAATCACCGATGTAGCCGGCTTTATGTCCTTCTTAGGAATCGCAACGCTGCTCTCAGGAATGCTGTGACCTTTGCATAGGTATCAGCCCGGGCGGGGGTCCAATATGCCTGTTAGTATTTCGCTCGAGACCGCTGCGGACGCCGCCGAGTTTCAGCTGGCACCCACAAAGAGCGGCTTAGATCTCCTGTGACTGCAGCATCCAGAGATGCTTCTCGAGTCTTCCCGCAATGCCGATAAGCAGATCTTCACTGACCGGATCGTGAGATGCGACCGAGCCGATGCCTTCTCTAATCCCATCCACTGTGGAAGAAAGCCGATCGGAATAGATCGTCACGGTTGCGCTGGCAGTTTGGAGTCCCTCCGGAAAGGATTTCAATCGCGTGTGCTCACCGACAATTTTTGCGCGACCGTCGGGGGATACCCCGAGGGTTGCGATACGTTCCGCGACGTCGTCGGAAGCCTCACGAACAGATGCAATGATTTCGTCAAGCTCTAGATGCACGCTGCGAAACTGAGTGCCGACGACATTCCAGTGAGCTTGCTTTCCTTGCAGAGCGAGATCGATCAGGTCATAGAGGCAAGTCTGAAGGACCGCAACCGTGGCGTCACGATGATCCGTATGCAGAATTTCGCGTTTGAGTTCGAGCATCTTTTATCCCTTTCCAAGGTTGGCCATCTACTAACTTGATGGTGAAAAAGCGGTTGAGGTTGCTGACGCGATTGGCTTGGTCAGCCGCCACTTATGAATGGGGAGTTAGCAGCAGAGCTTGGACGTCATCCAGGCTGCTCTGCCACACCGACGCGAAACACCGTTGAGATTCAGGCATCTTCGTCGCCGGAAGCGATGTGGTTCGGCTAGAAATAGGCAACTAGCCCCAATCCTGCCAAGCCGATCAGTACCAAGCTGACAGCAAGGACCCGGATGAGGCCGACGCGTTCGCCTTGCCGTGCGTTAGTTCCGTGTACGACTCTAGAGTTATTTCTCATGATAGGTACTCCTTTCGGCAAACGACGACGGGCCTTCTACCTTGTTACCGCGCTGAAGCAATTCAACGCCGCTCACGGAGCCGTGAGGGTAGTTGATCAAGTCCCCAAGATGGACCTCGCCGCATAAAACTTTTGCCCAGGAAGGGACAGGTTGTCCGCACTCGTGCCCTCGGAATACTCCGCCGATGTTGACACAGATGTCGGATCAGTACCGCGCAAAGTCGCTGAACGACTAAGCCGGTGATCCGAGCTACTGAGGCGTTCGTTCCGTTGACCAGCTATCTAGCTGCACCGACGCGTATTCGGCGTCCGTGCACCAGATGTACGCGAGAATAATCTGGCCAAATCTTGGAGGCTCCGATGATTCAGTTCATGAAACGGCTTGTCAGAGCCTGTCGATTCACGGGAGAGGCATCGCCGAAGCCCATACGCAGAAAATCTCTCATTTTTCGAGAGGGGCGGGCAGTGCCCACCCGCGACTACGACACTGCGGAGCATCGGCGTCACCATCATTACTACGAGGATCTTTTAACCTAACCACGCTCGGGATGTCTGCCGTTTCCGCATATAGCAATTACTTCAAAACTGAACGAGCAATTCGTTAGATAAAATATAAGTTGTATACAGAATAACGAGTGCCTGCGCGTCTGATAGTTTTTTTCTATCGTCATTGTATTGTCATCGTCGACCCCTTGAAGTTTCTGCTCAGCGTGTTAGCTCTCAAGGGATGAACGCCATCGCTGATCTGAAGAGGCTGGTTCGAGATCGATACCTCGAGCTCGCAGTACGTGAGGTGCCAGCGCGGGATGCGCGGCACATTAGGCGTTACCCGTCGCGTTGATAAAACGCGTCGAACCGGTGCCTGCTTTCGCAAGCAGCGCTGCACGGTAATGCCGTAGGCGTTTGGTACGACCCGCCATCTGCGAGTTGCCGTTAACGGCGCACGTGGGAATAGTAGCGGTTCGTGATCCGATACACGTGAAGAAAGGAGTAGTCTCTATGAGACTCGCAACACTGGCGACAACTGCGCTCTTATTCACGACGGGCCTCACGCTTGCTGAGGGCCGCGCTGTTGGTCCAACTTAGGCAGAGATTGAGCCGCCTTCGAGTTGCCCGTCTGCAGTACGCACCATGCTCGTGCGAAAGCAGTTGGAAAAATCCAAGACGAAGCCCCACGCATCGCAACCTAAACTTTCGACGAGTTGATACGACTGTCGACAGCCAAATCTCATATCTCAGCTCAACTCTGAATATGAAGAAAAGGTGGAGTGCAGAGATGCCTGCACTTGCCGTCCAACTCCGGTAGTGGTCCGTCCGCCCAGAACCCAAAACACCAGAGCGGGGAGCCGCGACCGTTAGCTGCAGAAGTTGGTCAGCAGCGGCTTGCGGCTCAGCACAACGATCAAATCGTCTTTCGCAAAAACCGACAGTCTGATGGGGCCGATCTCTGAAGTAGAAAGAAAGGACAGATAGATGCATAGAGATGAAAAAACAGGCGAACCAGTATTGAACGCGACCGACTCCCGGCAAGCGAGCCGCGTTGGACTGATTTGGGTTCTGGCGGGATCGCTCGGCCTCGCACTCGTTGTTGCCATCGGATTAGCTGGATATTTTTAACTTTTGCGGCTGGCACACAGACTTGCGAGTGCGAGACGGTGGCCGCAAACGCCCATCGGGAAACCGCTAAATGGGATGCTGCCATTTCTGGGCAAGAGCGAACCGTCTGAGCACCATAGGACTATTCTGCCAGATATGAGCCACCACGGCTCATCTCGGAAGTAACTGTTCCGTCAATTCGAGGTGACGCAAAACAGCAAGGAGCACGCGTCCACTGCGGACTCCGAGATGCCGTGGATAGCCTCCAACAAGTGTTGAACTCAAAGAACCTCTCTGGGCCGCCGTGAGGAGAATGCAAATGAACCATCTCGACGCAAAGTTCACCAAGAGGAGTAGAGCGTGGAGCGGAGTCGTTGCGGGCTTTGTCTTTTTAGCGCTGATGATAACAACGTCCAGCGTTCATGCGCAGGTCGTTTCGGCTTCGGCGCGCTATGACCTAGGAACCCTTTGGGTTTACGGAGCCACCGCCAAGCCGAGACAATACGTGCAGCTTAACCGCTTTCGCATCAAGCAGAGCAATCAGCAAGGCGGATTCCTGTTTAAGCAGACTCGTTTACCAAGGTCGTGCTTTGTACGCCTGCGTTCCGCGGGCAAAGTGCGCAAAGTACCCATAAGAAATTGTCCGCTTCGAAACTGACAGGGCCTCATCAAAAATGTGGACAACGAGAACGCCTCGAAGCCGTAGGGAAACGCTCGACTTTGATATTTGTCCAGAGGTGTTCGTCGTCATCGTAGGTGGGCACAACTATTAGAAGTTCCCCTGTTACTTGACCCTTTGCTTGTCTGCGAGCAGTTCGTGCACAAGCAAGTAAACCGACAAAAAAGGAGATATCATGCATCCGGGAACTGTCAGGTTCTATTACGAATCCAGAGGCTATGGTTACATTGCGCCGTCCTTCGGCGGCAATGACATTTTTATCCACGC